>DBFXIC010000274.1:0-8918 GCA_048455095.1 Anaeromassilibacillus sp. | reverse complement strand
ATAGAAAACGTTTACTGAACCGAAAGGGACAGAGCTCATGAGCGAAAACAGAAAATGCACCATTGTAGATGTGGCCCGGGCGGCGGGTACGTCCACAGCAACCGTATCACGGATTTTAAGCGGTAGCGATTACCCCATCAGTGCACAGCTGCGGAAAAAAGTGATGCAGGTGGCGCAGGATCTCAATTATAAGCCCAATTTGATTGGAAAAATGCTTCAATCGGGCGTGGGTGAAAAAGAGATCGGCGTGGTTCTGCCATCTATTGTCAACCCCTTTTACGGGAGCCTGATGTCTGCGGTGGAGGAAGAATGCGTTCAGCGTTCTTATGTGCCGATTCTGTGTCTTTCGCAGAACAGCAGCCGGCTGGAGTCGCAGCACATTGAAATGCTGGGGCAAAAACAGGTATCCGGAATTCTGCTGTCCTGCATGCACATGGACGAGGCGCTGATGGACAAGCTTCGCCGGCTGGAGATTCCCTGTGTGCTGTTTGACCAGACCTATGAGGAATATCCAGGGCTCAATGTGGGGTTTGACTTTTACCAGGGCGGCCTGCTGGCCACCCGCTATCTGATCCAGTGCGGACACAGAGATATCGCTTTTGCCAGCGGTCCCATGGACCGGCGCAGCCGTAAACAGCGCTTTGAAGGGTATAAGGCGGCTCTGCGGGAAAACGGGATCCGGTTCAATTCCAAACGGCTGCTTCTGTACGAAGGTTCGACGGACGCAGGCGCGGAGAACTCGGAGTTCCGCAACGGATACGAACTTGGAAGGATGCTTTTACAGGGCGAATACCTGCCGGACGCAGTGTTCGCCATCAATGATATGACGGCCATCGGCATGATCCAGTGTCTGAAGACCAATGGCGTGTATGTGCCGGCGGATGTTTCGGTGATTGGATTTGACAACATCTATATCAGCGATTTTGTGGAACCCGCGCTGACAACCATCAGCCAGCCATCGCATGAGATGGGCCGAAAGGCTGCCCGTATGCTGCTGGATGCCATTGAGCAGCCCGGATGCGCCCAGGAAAACGTAGTGATGGAACCGACGCTCGTCGAGCGGCGATCCGTGAGAAAGGTGTATAGAAGGTTAAGGAGGTAATCGCTTTGATTGAAAAACAGTATGACAAAGTGGATCTGAAAATTTTTGATACGCGCGCCGAAATGGGCCGTGTGGCAGCCGAGGAAGCCGCTTCCTGCCTGCGGGAGCTTCTGGAGAAAGAGCCGGAGATCAACTGCATTTTTGCGGCTGCTCCCTCGCAGTCGGAGTTCCTGGAAGAGCTGTGCAAACAGCCCGGCATCGACTGGACCCGGGTGAACGGTTATCACATGGACGAGTATGTGGGACTGTCGCTGGGCCACGAAAAATCCTTTAATCATTTCCTCAGCGAATCCATTTTCAACAAGGTCCCGTTCAAGAGCGCGAATCTGATCGATGGGTCCCGCCCGGTGGAAGAGGAAACGGCCCGCTACGGCCAGCTGCTGCGCAATGCTCCCACCCATGTGACGTTTATGGGCATCGGTGAGAACGGACACATCGCGTTCAACGATCCCCCTGTGGCGGACTTTGAGGACAAGGAAGTCATTAAAAAGGTAAAACTGGATCTGGTATGCCGCCAGCAGCAGGTGCATGACAAATGCTTTGACACGCTGGATGAAGTGCCCGAGTATGCACTGACCGTGACGGTGCCCCGCCTGATGGCCAGCCAGTATATTTTCTGCATTGTGCCGTCTGACAAAAAACACGATGCCACGGTGGCGGCTCTGACCGGCCCTGTGAGCACGGCCTGCCCGGCCAGCATCCTGCGCCGTACGGACAATGTGCGTATGTACATCGATAAAGCCTGCGCGGGAAATCTGGCGAAATAACACAATGCCTAAAAGGAGGAGAACATGAAACTGAAGTCCCCGAACGTATGGTTCATTTTTGGTACAGTCCCGGTGCTGGTGCTGGACTTTGTTCTGGGCGCCTGGTTTGCCCGCGGGATGGTTTGGCTGAGCGTTGTGCTTCTCCTTCTTGGACTGCTTGCGGCGGTAGCACTGGTGCGGAAATTTATCGTTATGCCCAAACCCAGAAACCGCTACGGCACGCCCGAACCGTTTGCCCTGGAACTGCCCATCAACTGCAACGCGGAATTCTATCACTGCCCGGAAATGGCCAAATACGAATTTCTGCACCGTACAGTGGAAGTGGTCAGCCCGCTGTGGAACGGTAAAAAACCTTTTCAGGTTATGATCAATCCGACACTGGCGGAAAAATACGGGCAGGATTTTGAGAAAGTGGCGGTGGTGCGCGAACTGGAAAATTTCCGGCGCAAAAACAGCCTGAAATCTCTGGTGGGGTTGCTGCTCCCCGTGGAAGTGCTTGCGGCGGCGGTGCCGGCAGCAGTGGCTTTTGGCCCGCAGCTGGAAGCGGTGCTGGGATCCTTTGTGCTGTATTTTGCAGCGCCTTTTGCGGCGGTGGCGGCTTTTGGCGGCTGCCTGTATCTGTGGAACCGCACCATTTCCATCCAGGACAAGCAATTGGACGCTTTTTTACTTGGCTACTTTTCAAAGGAGCAAGTGAAACAGTATATTCAGGTAACTGAAAAAATGAATGCGGAAGGAGGGAGCGAAAAGAGTCGTGTATTCACAGAGCATTACCGGGATGACCGGCTGAAAGCTCTGGACACAAACAAACATTGAACCAAATCAAGAAGGAGGAATTCAAAACATGGCAGAAACAATGACAATGCATTGGCTCGACTGGGTAGTGGTCGCGCTGTTCTTTGTGCTGGTCCTGTGGGTCGGCATTCGGTCCGGCAAGAACATTAACAGTTCCACGGACTTCTTTGTTGGCGGCGGCAAGATCCCCTGGTGGATGTCGGGCATTTCCCATCACGTATCCGGTTACTCCGGCGTAGTATTCGTAGGGTATGCAGGCATCGCGTATGCGCAGGGCATGTCCATCTACTTCTGGTGGGCGGTCAACATCGCTCTGGCAACGGCCTTGGCTTCGGTGACCATCATCCCCCGCTGGCCGCGTCTGCGCCGCGCGCTGGGCATCGAGTCCCCGACGGAATACTTGCAGATGCGCTATAACCGCGCTGCTCAGCTGCTGATTGCCATCTCCGGTATCGGCAGCAAGCTGCTGGACGTTGCTGCAAAATGGACTTCCATCGGTATCCTGCTCCACGGCTTTACGGGTATGCCCATTTGGGTCGGCGTTATCGTCTCCGGCCTGATCTCTTTGATTTACATCGCCATCGGCGGCATTCTGGCCGACCTGTGGACCGACTTTATCCAGTTCATCGTGCAGGTGATTGCAGGCCTGGCTCTGTTCATCGGCGTTATCATGAAACTGGGTGACTATGGCCTGAGCATCTTCAGCGTGTTCAGCGCTCTGCCCGAAGCAAACGTGTCCGTGTTCAACGCCGGCCGCGGCCAAGGCTCTCTCAGCTGGACCCTGCTGTACTTCTTCGTTATTTTCTTCAGCTACAGTGGTGGTACCTGGAACCTGGCTGCTCGCTTCATTTCTACCAGCAACGCCAAGGAGGCCAAAAAAGCAGGTCTGTTCTCCGCAGCTCTGTATCTGGTTTGGCCGTTCATCCTGTTCTTCCCCATGTGGTGCGGACCCCTGCTCTTCCCGGGCATGGATCAGGCCACTGCGGAAGCCAGCCTGTATGCAACTTTGACCAACACCTTCCTGCCGGTTGGCATGGTCGGCCTTGTGTTGGCATCCATGTTCGCCAACACCATGACCATGTGCAACTCCGACGCGAACACTATCTCTGCGGTGTTGACCCGTGACATCCTGCCCATCTTCAATCCGAAGATCCTGCAGGCCAGCGAACGCAAATCTCTGTGGTATGCGCGTATCACCACCATCATTTTCACTGCTCTGACCGTATTTGTGGCTCTGTTCAGTGACTATTTCGGTGGTGTTACCGGTCTGATTCTGACTTGGTTCTCCGCTCTGCTGGGACCGACGGCCATTCCCCTTCTGCTGGGCCTGTTCCCCGCGTTCAAGTACTGCGATGCGAAAGCCGCCATCATCTCCGTGCTGGCCGGCCTGGGCGTATTCGTACTGACCAAGATGGGCTTCACCATGGAAGCGGACATCGCGCTGATTGCTCCTCTGGCGGTATCCTTCGTATTCTATGCGGGCATCGGCTTGATCAACAAGTATGCCCTGAAGATGCAGGTGAAACCGGAAGTCGAAGACCTGATGGTAAAATTGGGCAAAGACGAATAAGTGTAAAAGAAAGGATCCCCGGCCGAAACGGCCGGGGATATTGTGAACTGAAATGGATATGAATGAACGGAAAGCGTTTTATGTCAGCCAAATTCAGGACAATTTCCTGCCGTACTGGCTGAAATTTGTCGACCGGGAACAGGGCGGCATTTTGAATTGCATCCACAACAACGGCGACCAGCGCCTCAGTGACAACAAATTCACCTGGTCCCAGGGACGCTGGCTGTGGGTGCTGGCGCGGGTGTACCGTCTGGCGAAACAGGGAGTTCTGCCCAAGGTGGACCCGGCGGAACTGGAACCCCTGATGGATGAGACCTTCCGTTTTCTGGCGGACAAATCCATTTACGGGCCGGAGGACATCTGTTGCTATCTGCTGACGCGGGACGGCGAAAAACTGGTGGACGAGCCCACCGGCCGTTATGACGCCAGCATTTATGCGGACTGCTTTGCGCTCATCGGCAGCGCGCAGTATGCGAAAATGACACAAAACACCGAGGCGGCCGACGTGGCGCACCGGTTGTATCGCAGCATTACAAAGCGGGTGGAGCGCGGCGACTTCCTCACCGAGCCCTATCCCGTCCCCGATGGATATCAGGTCCACGGCATTCCCATGATTCTTGTGGACACCGTGCAGGAGTACATGGATATGCGCCGTTCCTTCGGCTTGGATGTGGTCGAGCAGGAATCGTATGTGCGCGGCAAGGTCCATTTCATTCTGGATGTGCTGTACGACGGCGACGGCTTGATCCGCGAGCATCTCTCGGATGACAAGAGCTATACCCGTCTGCTGGACCGGCACATCAACCCCGGCCACACGCTGGAGGACGCCTGGTTCTTGCTGGAATTCCTGGAGGAGTACGGCGAACTGGACAAATACCTGCCCCGTATTGCGCAGATCGCAAAGCGCACCTTCCACTTGGGATGGGACGAGAAATACGGCGGCCTGCTTCGGTTTGTGGATCGGGAGGGCGGCGCGCCCAGGGGTGACTGCATCGGCACACCGTATGAGGAGCTGGTGAAGGATACCTGGGACATGAAGCTCTGGTGGCCGCATTCCGAACTTCTGTACATCTTCTCGTATCTGTATCAGCTCACCGGCGACGAGGAGTTCGAGGCGCTGTATCAACAGTCTGCGGATTATGCCTTCTCCACCTTCCCCAACAAGGAATTGGGCGAGTGGGTGCAGATTCGTCAGCGGGACGGCAGCCCGCAGGACAAGCTGGTGGCGCTGCCGGTAAAAGATCCGTTCCACATTTTGCGCGACTTTATCAAAGTGGTGGAACTGTATGAGAAAGAGGGAAAAGCGGAATGAACATGGAGCTGGGAACAGCCAAGCGAGTCATCACCCCGCCTCGGCCGGTCCGGCTGGCAGGCTATGCCACCCGGAACACCCCCTTTGACAGCGTGCTGGAGGATATTTATGTCCGCGTGCACGACTATCGCTGCGGTTCGGCCCGGGCGGTGCTGGTCTACGGCGATCTGCTGTGGTGGAACAGTGAGTTTGTCGCCATGGCGCGGCCCTGCCTTGCAGCGGCGCTGGGGGTGAAGGAAGAGCAGATCCTGTTCACCGCTTCACACAACCACAGCGGCCCGGGTACCGGCGGCAACTTTACGTCTCTGCTGGAGACGGTGGACGCAGAGTACACCGAATTTTTGTACACGCAGGTGGAGGCCGCCGCGTGCGCAGCGGCACAGAACGTGGAGCCGGTGCGCGGAACCGTGCACCGGGGCGAATGTACCCTGAACGTGTACCGCCGGGTGCACACGCCCGACGGGATTGCCATGTGGCCTAACTACGACATGCCGGCTGACCATCATCTGACAGTGGTGCGTCTGGAACGGGCGGACGGAACCGTGAAGGGTGTGTTGGTGCACTATCCCTGCCACGCAAACCTCGCCAACGGCAATGCGGTGCATCCGGACTATCCGGGCGCCGCGCTGCGCATGCTGGACGAGACGTTCCCCGGCAGCGTGGGCGTGTTCCTGCAGGGCTGCACCGCAGACTTGCGACCTAACAGTGTGCTGGGCGAGCGGTTTATACCGCAGAGCTATGAGGGTGTTCAGAATTTTGCGCGCCAGTTCACGGCTCATTGCGAGGCGCTGCTGCAAAGCGAAGGCACCGCGCTGGGTGAGAAGGTCTTCATCACCCGCACCACCCGGCAGCTACCGCTGGATCAGACGGGTCTGGAACAGTCCATGGAAGAGGCGAAAAGCGGAGATGAGGCGCACCGGCAGTGGCTGGCTGCCATCACCCGCAAACAGTGCCGAGACTATGAAACACTGGAGATCTCCCGCCTGGAGCTAGGCGGACTGACGATGTTTTTCTTCAACGCCGAAGTGGCGCAGAAGTACGCGGCCATTGCGCGTGGGCAGGTGCCCGGCGCCTTGAGCGCAGGCTATTGCAACGGTATGATCGGCTATCTGGCCACCGCGCGCCAGATTTCCCACGGCGGTTATGAGCCGGGGGAATCGGCGCTGTATTTTGCTCTGGCAGGCACCTACGCACCTGCCATCGAGTCTGTGATCGCCGATGGCGTTGGCGCATTGGCAAACGAATATTGAGAGGAGAACAAACAAATGGAACAGGGACTTCTGACCGATCTGTACTACGATGAAATTCTCAAGGTCATAAACGAAATCCGCGCCACCGAGCGCGAGAACATCCTGAAAGCTGCCCGCATGATCGCGGACCAGGTCAAACAGGATAAACTGGTATATGTGTTCGGCCCGGGCGGCCATTCCAACCTAGCGGCCATGGAAGTGTTCTTCCGCGCCGGCGGCCTGATGCACATCAGCGCCATTCTGAACCAGGAGACCATGCTCAGCAGCGGCGCGCTGAAATCCATGCAGACCGAGCGCCTGCCCGGTTACGGCAAGATCGTAGTGGAAGATTACGGCATCGGCGAGGGCGATCTTCTGTGGATCGTCAATGCATACGGCATCAACTCCGCTACTATCGACGCGGCCCTGACCGCCAAAGCGCACGGCGCCAAGGTCATCGGCGTCAGCAGCCACGAGCACGCCGAAACCTGCCCGCTAGATCATCCCGCCCGTCATCCCAGCAAAAAGAATCTGCACGATGTTGTGGACTGCAGCATCGACTGCAAGGTCAAGCTGGGCGACGCTACGCTGGAAATTTCGGGCTTTGAGCAGAAGATCGGCGCTCTGTCCACCTATGCGAATGCCTACGTGATGAACTGCGTGGTCATCGAGGCCATCAACATGTTGGTCAACGAAGGCGTGAATCCGCCGGTCTGGCGCAGCGGCAACTGCCCGGGCGGCGACGAGTGGAACAACCAATTCCTGGAGCGCTTCCGCGGTGCGGTGCGCTGCCTGTAAAGGAGCGATCCCATCATGAAAACCTGTTATAAAAACGCGCGCATCGTCCTGCCGGACGCCGTCCGCGAAGGCTGTCTGATGACGGAAAACGACACCATCTCCGCGATCGCCTTCGGGCCGGGTGCCTGCCTGGACGGTGCGGATGTGACGGCGGATTGCCAGGGCATGTACCTGTCGCCCGGTTTCATCGACGTGCATGTGCACGGCGCGGGTGGCCACGACTTCATGGAAGGGGGCGAGGCCGTTTATACCGCGGCCCGCTGCCATATGCTGCACGGCACCACCAGCATTGTGCCCACCACCCTGACCGGAAGCCGACAGGATCTGCTGGATTTTGTGGACGGCTTCAATCAGCTGGATCTGGAGCGCGAGGGCTGCCCCCACATTCTGGGTCTGCATCTGGAAGGACCGTATTTCGCAGCCTCTCAGGCCGGAGCTCAGAACCCCGAGTATCTGCGCAATCCGCAGCCGGACGAGTACGAAGAGGTGCTGCGCCGCACGGACCGCGTCCGCCGCTGGTCTTTTGCGGTGGAACTGGATGGTTCGGACCGCTTTTTGGAAGCGCTTCACCAGCATGGCGTGATCTCCAGCCTGGCGCACTCCGATGCGGACTGCAAACAGGTGATGCACGCCCATGACATGGGCCTGCGGTGCCTGACGCACTTCTACTCCTGCATGACCACGGTACAGCGCAAGCATGCCTATCGTTACGCGGGCGCTATCGAGGCGGGCTATCTGCTGGATGAGATGTATGTGGAAGCCATTGCGGATGGCAGCCATCTGCCTGCAGAGCTGTTGCAGCTGATTTACAAGGTGAAGGGACCCCGCCGGGTGTGCCTGGTCACCGACAGCATGTGCGCCGCTGGCATGCCCGACGGCGAATATTCTCTGGGCGGCGTTCCCTGCATCAAAGAGAACGGCGTGGCCAAGCTGATGGACCGCAGTGCTTTCGCGGGCAGTGTGGCAACCACCGATATGCTGGTGCGCACCTTCTGCAATCTGACCGGCGCTCCGCTGTACGATGTGGTGCGCATGACGTCCCTGACGCCGGCTGAGATGCTGGGCATCGGGACTCGCACCGGGTCCATTCAGGTGGGTAAGGCTGCAGACCTGCTGGTATTTGATGAGGATGTGCAACTGAAGCACATTGTTGTGGCCGGTCGTACCGAATTTTCTACGCTGCAATGATAAGAGAACAGGGCGGGAGACGCAGGTCTCCCGCCTCTTTTGTTCAGAAGACGGCCTCATTTTCAATGATTATTTCATCCTCGGCTCTGATCCCTGCCACCATATTGGCGGCAGGAATAAAAATTGCCCATCACCTCCATGATATGCTCCCTTTATA
>DBFXIC010000273.1:0-6663 GCA_048455095.1 Anaeromassilibacillus sp. | reverse complement strand
AGATGTTTATCAAAGCCAGTGCGTCGATAAACGCCTTTTCTAATGCCAAGAATGTCTTGATCAAATGGGGCATTTACTTTATTGACGACCGAGCGCTCTCAGTAGAGCAAATGTGTGACCGAGCTTTCCTGGCGGCCCACAGCATTAAGGGACAATATGGCAAATATTTCGCTGCTTATGACGATGCGTTGCGCAGCAAGCTGTTGCGGGAACAGGCGATTATAGAAAATATGGAAACCGCCCTTGCGGAGGAGCAATTTAAAATTTATTTGCAACCCAAATACCGGATCAAAGACGGATGTTTGACCGGCGCCGAGGCGTTGGTTCGTTGGGTTCACCCGATTTGGGGATTTCAATCCCCCGCCGAGTTTATTCCTCTATTTGAAAAGAACGGCTTTATTACAAAGCTGGATCAGTTTGTTTGGGATAAGACCTGCTTTTTCTTACAGATGTGGGATCAAAAGGGATATCCGCCCATCCCGGTTTCGGTCAATGTTTCCCGGGCCGATATCTATCATGCGGATATCGCCGATATTCTGATCCGGACTGTCCAAAAATACAACCTGCCGCCTTCACGGCTGCATTTGGAAATTACGGAGAGCGCCTATACAGAGGACCCCAACCAGATTATTGAAACGGTGAACCACCTGCGCCAGTTGGGATTTATTATTGAAATGGACGATTTTGGAAGCGGCTATTCTTCCCTAAATATGCTGAACCAAATGCCGATTGACATCCTGAAACTGGATATGAAATTTATCCAGAGCGAAACGGCCAAGCCAACTGATCAGGGGATTCTGCGCTTTATTATGGATCTCGCGCGCTGGATGGATCTGAGCGTGGTAGCGGAGGGCGTGGAGACCCAGGAACAGCTGCGCCGCCTCGTGGAAATCGGTTGTGATTATGCCCAGGGCTACTATTTTGCCAGGCCCATGCCCAGCGAAGAATTCGATGAGCTCATGCAGGAGCAGAAGACCATCGTAAAACGGAAAGCGCGAGTACAGAAACCGCAGAGCGGCCATCCACGGAAAATCCTCCTGATAGCCGACGAGGATGTTTCATACCGAGAGCAAATGCGCAGTGCGTTTGAGGACCATTTTCAAATTTTGGAAGCGGACAGCGGACAGGCGGTTTTGGATTGCGTGATGGAACATAAGGATATGATTGCCGCCATACTTCTCAGCGCATCGCTGCCGGGCTCTGAAGGCTTTTCCGTGTTAACTGCGCTCAAACAGGATAAAACGATTCGGGAAATACCGGTTATTGTTACAGGGCCGCCGGATATGGAGCTGGAGGAAAAGGTGTTGGACTTGGATGCTGACGAATATGCGGACAAGCCCCATTCTCCAAAGAGCCTTTGGAAACGGACGCTCCGCGCTATGGGAGTTACCACATTGCGGGAGAGGAAACATGTTTTGTAAAAAACTGCTGATTGGGACCATCAGGCAGCTTTTGAAAGGCCGAGGGTCCCATGCCGTTGTAAAAATCTTGACAATTGCGGACATCCCTTATCGAATTGGCAGGGTACTGTAAGCGCATATACAGAAGGGAGAGACCAGTGATGAGAAAAGACAGCGGCGTACATAAGCTGGTTTACGATTACTATAAGACAAGAATTTTATTTGGATACTATAAATTGGGAGATCGTCTTCCTTCCATTTCTAAGATTTGTTCCAAATTTCATTTAGGGCGCGCTAGCATTAGTGCCGCCCTATCTCTTTTAGAGAAGGAAGGCTATATCCAAACAGAAGAAAGAAAGGCGGCGCGGGTGGCTTTTCAGGTGGAGCCTGCCCAAGTTTTAAAAAATGCTGCTGACTATTATGTGCCAAGATGGGAAGGAATCCGGGACTTTTCCCTATGCGGACAGTTGCTTTTTGAACCGCTTTGGGAGGAAGGGCTGCGCAGATGGGATAGAAAAAATTGGGAGCTTCTCTGTAACAGTTTGAGCACTCCAGCGTCGGGGATCGTACCGCTGCCGATAGAACTCTATATTTGGGTATACAGCGCTTTGGAGAACAAATTGATCCTCAATCTTTATTGGGAGGGAATCCGGTATATCCGTTTCCCATATCTGGCAAGCCGCGAGGAGCGAAAACTCGCAGAAGAAGATTTAAAATCCATTTCTCGGGAAGAAGCGATTGTTCTGCTGAACAGGGAATTCAAGGAATCCTATGGAAAAATAGAGCAGGAGACGTTTGACTTTATCGAGGAATCGCGGGGAAAATATGGCTTACAGCATGTAAAGCAGATTCCTTTCCAATGGAATATCTATCGACAGCGGCCGCAGCTTCGTTATACTTTGGCGGCGCGGGTCATTCGGGAGATCTTTACAGGGAAGTATCCGGTAGGAAGTTATTTACCTTCTCTTCCTAAGATGGCGGAGCAATATGGGGTTGCGCTTTCCACTGTGCGCCGTACCTTGAACCTTTTGGAGAAACTGGGCGTCACAAAGTCTTTTCATGGAAAAGGAACGCAGATTCGCATGGAGCCGATAGAGATCGACTTTAACAGATCTGAAATCCACGAAGGCCTCCGGCTTTACCAAGAGAGTTTACAATTGATGGCGTTGACCATCCGACAGGTCTCGTTGTATACGTTGCAGAATGTTCCGGCAGAAAAACGCCGCGCGATGGCACGGAAATTTATTCGGATCCTGCGGGGGGAGAAGAAGTACCTTTGTATTGAAATATATTTTGCTTTTTTAGAGCAGGAGTGCCCTTTGGCAATGGTGCGGGAATGCTACGGCAAATCCAAAGAGCTGTTGGATTGGGGGTATCCATTTATCCTGTTGCGCAAACAAGAATGCAATTTTCATGCGGAGTATGGAGAACTACTGGAACAAATGGGGCAGCATCTACTGCAAGAAGATTTAGAAGCGTTTGCAGACGATTGGAAATGTTTGATGGAACATGAAGAGCAGCTGGCGCGGTCGTTTATCGAAAAGATAGCAGGCGGAGGGCGGCCGCCGTTGACTGGTTGCCAGTCGGGACAGGAATTCGAAAATAACGGTAAATAAGAAGATTCGATAAGAGCAGTAGGCAACGGCTGGCTTTCCTTCCTCCCATCTCCCAATATGCTTGATTGATTCTGTACATGCCTTCCGAAGAGACTTTGCATTAGGGATTTCGGAAGACGGAAGGACCGATAAACCGGTCAACAGGACAGAGCGTTTGGAATTTCAACCATCGCTATTTTACCGGGCTTTGTTGCTTTCTGTAGGTAAAGATGTTAGAATACAAAAGTGACATATGTTTGCTGGAAACAGAAGCATGGGAAGCATTCCTTGCCAGCTTGCCTGTTGGAGTTGGTATTGTAATTTGGATAAATAAGCATGGAAATGAAATTGAAGCTATAGCAGGGATATTATGGCGGCGAACATTTGGGAAGTGCCATTGGGAGGATAAAATATGACGGTTGAAGAATGTTATATTCGTTTGGGCGCAGATTATGGGGATGCAATCCGCCGCCTCGGAAACGCGGAACGACTCAAAAAATTTTTGGGAAAGTTGCCAAGCGATGAAAGTTTCCCAACTTTGCGGGAAGCACTTGCGGCCCGAAATTACGAGCAGGCATTTCAAGCAGTCCATACATTAAAAGGGATTAGTATGAATCTGGGACTTTCCCCGTTGGCTGTTTCCAGCAGTGCCTTGACGGAAGTACTGCGTGGGAAAAAAGCAGATGACCGGATTGAACCTCTTTTTCAGGATATAGAAAAAGATTACGACGATACAATCGCTGCCATTCAGGCGTTGCTGGATGAATGAGGATGGCTTAAAATAAGGGAGTGCCTACGATGGGAAAAAAATATAAAATCCTGATTGTGGATGACTCAGAGTTCAACCGTTCTTTGCTTACGGATATGCTGTCATTAGAATATGAGATTTTGGAAGCCTCCAACGGTCTGGAAGCAGTTGTCCAATTGAATAAATATCATTCGGAAATCTCTCTCATTCTTCTGGACATTGTTATGCCCGAGATGGACGGCTTTGAAGTGCTGGCCATTATGAATAAAAGTGGCTGGATCAGTCAGATCCCTGTTATCACAATCTCCGCGGAAACGTCGTCCTCTTATATCGACCATGCTTATGATTTGGGAGCAACCGATTATATCAGCAGGCCCTTTGATGAGCGGATTGTACAGCGACGCGTGAAAAACACCATCATGCTTTATGCCAAGCAAAAAATGCTGGAAAGCATGGTTACGGAGCAGATGCTTGAAAAAGAGAAGAACAATCTTTTGATGGTAGAAATTCTCAGCAATATTGTGGAATTCCGAAACGGTGAGAGCGGCCTGCATGTTTTACATATTCGCGTCCTCACAGAGATTTTGTTAAAAAGGCTTTTAAAGATAACAAACCAATATAAGCTGTCTGCATCGAGCGTTGCGCTGATCACAAATGCGTCTGCGCTGCATGATATTGGCAAAATTTCTATCCCGGAGTCGATTCTCAACAAGCCGGGAAGATTGACGCCGGAAGAGTATGAGATCATGAAGACGCACAGTGCCATCGGTGCGCGGATTTTGGAAAATGCCCCCTATCACCAACAGGAAGAACTGATCCAGATTGCCCATGATATTTGCCGTTGGCACCATGAACGGTATGACGGCAAGGGGTATCCGGATGGTCTAAAAGGAGAAGAAATTCCGATCTCCGCTCAAGTGGTGTCGTTGGCTGATGTATACGATGCGTTGACGAGCGTCCGGGTGTATAAACCGGCTTACCCGCATCAAACGGCAATGCAGATGATTCTCAATGGGGAATGCGGCGCCTTTAATCCGCTGTTGCTGCAATGCCTCGTGGAGGCGGGACCCCATATCGAAAAAGAATTGAAAGTGCGTTCTACAGACGGAATCTCCAAGGCAGAGGCGCAGCATCTGACGAATGAACTGCTTCAGAGCGGAAATGTTTCCAACCGCACGTTGGCTTTATTGGAACAGGAGCGCACGAAGTATCAATTTTTTGCCTCGATGTCAAAAGAGATTCAGTTTGAATATAATTTGCGTACGGATCTTCTTTCCGTATCTGAATGGAGTGCTTCCCAACTGGGGATCAGTGAAATCATTGCGAACCCAGAGGAGAGTAGAGAACTTCAACTGGTTTTTTCCGCACAGGATTACCTGGACTTAAAAAGGCGTTTGTGCGAAGCCACGCCGGAAAATCCCATCGCAAGCAATATCTATTGCCTGCATGTACATGGACAGGACCGGTGGTACAAGGCAGTGGCGCGTCCCCTTTGGGTAGAAGAGGAATCCTGTGAAATGACAGGCGCAATCGGGAAGTTTACGGACATACACGAAGAGCAGATAGAATTAGATAAGCTCAAAGAGATGGCGATGCGGGATTCCCTCACCGATTTATACAATCATGCCTCCGCCCGCAATGCGGCGGAAACAGCCTTATCAAAGTTGGACGACCGCAAATTTGCATTGTTGCTGCTGGACCTGGATTTCTTTAAAGTGGCCAATGATCAATGCGGCCACCTGTTTGGCGACGAAGTCCTGCGGGATGTTGCGCATCGAATCCGGACCAATACGCGCTCGGCGGACATTGCAGCGCGTGTCGGTGGGGATGAATTCCTGATTTTTATGGAATATAAAAATGACGTCAGGCCTTTGGTCAAACGTATTTTTGAATCGCTTTCCGGTAAGTACCGCAGTTTTGAAACATCGATCAGCATGGGGATCGCCCTTTATCCCGTGGATGGCAGCACGTATGAGGAGCTATTCCACCATGCGGATCAGGCGCTATATTTTGCAAAACGAAGTGGAAAGCATCAGTTCCGTTTTTATGATGGCTCAATGAAAGAGATGCTGTCGGTGTTATCTCCCATGGACAACTGAGATATATACAAGTGGGCAGCAAAAGCGCATGGAAAAGCCAAAGGTGAACCTCCCCAAAAAAACGAACAATAGACAAAAACCCCCTGATGTAGGAAATAGAACTACATCAGGGGGTAAATTTATGCGAAAACGAAATCGAACAGAATATCCGGTGTGTAATGTGCCGGTTCTTTGAAGGATCCAGGAACAACGATTGCGGTTCTGCCCGGCGACTTGGTAAGTCGGAGAAAGATGCTGAACTGGTAGAAGTCATTGTCTCTGCATGGGAGAGAAGCTTGCATACCTATGACTACCACCGGATGTGGCTGTGGTTAAAGCGCTAACATATACCGCAGTAAATGAAAAGATTGATCGATTCATCTTTTTCTATAACCATAAAGCGTATCCAACTAAAAATGGGGGTACCGCTCTCGCCGTGTTACGCTACTTTCTGTCAAAGGCTCTTTTTGTGCTGTTCATACAACTTGGGGCTGTTGAGTTTAAAGGCTGATCCCGAGAACGCTTTTTACTGTGCTCGATTCTGTGGATGCCCCCATTTGGGGCATAGCGCATCAAAAATGTATGGCAGTAAGTTCAAATCATTTTATTCCGTTCAAAACGATGATACACGCTTATTTTTCTATTTAAAGGCAAAGAGGGGACGGATCAAGGAAATGATTTACTGCAATGAATGCTTCTTTTTGATGAGCGTTATTTCACTTATAGTATGATGAATTACTCTATAATTTTATTGTAATGATTTCACAAGCATCTAAAAAATTTTCAGTGCTTCTCCACAAATATAGCCGTTTTTCGAAATTTAGAAACGTGATATAATATTG
>DBFXIC010000272.1:0-5520 GCA_048455095.1 Anaeromassilibacillus sp. | reverse complement strand
GGCGTATGCTGCGATTTGCCGCATACCCTGATTTTTCGCATATAAAAGGGCCGCAGGAAAGCAATGCTTTCTTGCGGCCTATTTTTGTGTTGCGGAGGCGATAACCATGGCTTTGATTCAAGTGACAGATTTGACTTTTGGATACGACGGCAGCCCGGACAACGTGTTTGAGCATGTTACCTTTCAGATGGATACCCGTTGGAAGCTCGGATTCATCGGGCGGAATGGGCGCGGAAAAACTACTTTTTTGCGGCTGCTGCTGGGGGAATATCCCTATAGCGGGAAGATCGCCTGCCCGGTTCCTGTGGCGTATTTTCCCTTTCCAGTGCCGGACATGGAGCAGGATACGTTGGCGGTGGTGGAGTCGTTGGCGCCGGATCTGGAACTTTGGAAGCTCCAGCGGGAGCTCTCCCTTCTACGGGTGGGTGCGGACGTGCTGTACCGCCCATTTTCCACACTCAGCAGCGGCGAGCAGACCAAGGTTCTGCTGGCGTCTCTATTTCTGCATGAAGATCGTTTTTTGCTGATTGACGAACCGACCAACCATTTGGACGAGGAGGCCCGCGAGTCTGTTTGCCGGTATTTAAATGGGAAGAGCGGCTTTATCCTGGTATCCCACGACCGGGCCCTGTTGGATGGCTGTGTGGATCATATTCTTTCTCTCAATCGGACAAATATTGAGGTGCAGGCGGGGAATTTCAGTTCGTGGCAGGAGAACCGGAACCGGCAGGATCAATTCGAGCTGGCAGAACAGGAAAAGCTGAAAAAGGAAGTAAGCCGCCTCACCCAGGCAGCGCGGCGCGCGGCCGGATGGAGCAATGAGACGGAAAAGGGAAAATTCGATACACGCAATTCGGGAATTCGGCCGGATCGCGGCTTTGTGGGGCATAAGGCTGCCAAGATGATGAAGCGGTCCAAAAATATTGAGGCCCGGCGGGAGGCTGCCGTGGAAGAGAAGTCGAAGCTCCTGAAAAACCTGGAGCAGGCGGAGGCGCTCCGCCTCCATCCGCTGGAATATACAAAGCGGGTGCTGGCCGAGGCAGAAAACCTCTCCGCTTTCTACGGGGATAAAACGGTCTTTTCCAATGTGCGCTTCTCCATCTGCCAGGGCGACCGCATTGCGGTCTGCGGCAAGAACGGCTGTGGGAAATCCACACTGCTCAAACTGCTGCTCAGCGAGGATATTGCATACGGGGGTTCGCTGCACATCGGCGGAAATTTGGTCGTTTCCCGTGTCCCCCAGGAGACAACCGGATTAAAGGGAAACCTGCGCGCGCTGGCGGAACAGGACGGGTTGGATGAGAGCCTGTTCAAAGCAATCCTGCGCAAGCTGGACTTTTCCCGGGAACAATTTGATAAGGACATGTCTGCGTACAGCGAAGGGCAAAAGAAAAAGGTACTGCTGGCAAAGAGCCTCTGCCAGCCCGCGCACCTCTATGTCTGGGACGAACCGCTCAATTTTATCGACGTGCTATCCCGCGTGCAGATTGAAGATTTGATTCTCGCCAGCCGTCCCACACTTTTATTTGTCGAGCACGACCACACATTTCGTGAAAAGATTGCTACAAAGAAGATTGAACTATGAAAAAATCAGGGGCACAAGTGCGCCCCCTTTGCGGCGGGACAAATACGGAGAGAAAAACCGGTTCAGTGATCCAATGTCTCCTCATTTGGAAAAGAATACGCCGATCGGATGGGGAACTGCCGGTGCGGCCTGTATCTGGCCGCGCAATGACAAAGGGGAGGAGCTTATGGAAGAACTGCGCTTGAAGGCATTTGAGGATGAGCATATTCCTCTGCTTGAAAAGTGGCTGTGTCGGGAACATGTGGCAAGGTGGTTTGGGGACCCGGATGCCTGGCTGGAAGAAGCGCAGGGATACCTATTCCTGGATTCACCACGATATGATCCTGTAAAACGATGTGAAAATTGGATTCTGCCAATACTATCGTATGAACGAAGCGGGGGAAATCTGGCATGGAGCCATTAAAACAGCCGGTACTGACGCATCGACTATCTCATCGGCGAGGGCGCTTATTTGGGCAGAGGATATGGAAGGACGGCTGTCCAAAAGCTGCTTTCCATCATCGCCTTGGAATCCGGTGCGCACCTGGTGATCGTACAGCCCAAAAAGGAGAACACCGCATCCTGTAACATCCTGCTTTCCGCGGATTTTCTATACGACGGGGCCAACCGCCTGTATCGCTTCCCGATTTCCGGCAATCCGGCAGGAATAGGAAAGGAGTACCCTTTCTGTAAAAATCACTCGTTTCTATCTGCGACAATAAAAGTGGTTTTTGCTTATTGGGAATATCCCAAACTCTTACGCAAATTGGAATTTATCGGTTCATTTTGTCATTTCTCTTATTCAAGATGAACTGCTCCAAATTTATTTTATGGTTATACTTTACGGAAGCCACTTTATCCTTGCTAATGATAATGTCATTCATATCAAGCCCATTTAATGCAGCAATAGCTACAGCGTAATGTATCACGTCGGCTAATTCATTACCCAATTGAGCCTGCAAATCTTCCTTACCAGTTGATTTTCTTCCAGCCTTTTTGTTTAGGACCTCGGCCACCTCGCCTATCTCTTCTACCAGCTTCATAAATAAGCTTTGGTCGATTCCACCATTGCGATAATGGTCAAACAAATATGCCTGTAGTTCTTCTATAGTAACTTTCACAACATAATTCCCCCGTCAAATTCTGATTTGTCGATTTGTATGCCATATATCATAGCACCCACATATACATTTTTCAATCATAATGCTACCCTATACGGAATAGCAGAGCCAGCCACCCTCGTCAACGGTCAAGATGAACGGGATTCACCCGCCGTTGACAAGTGTGTTTGCCCATGCTTATGTGGTAGACGAGAGGGCGAAAACAACGAGTGCTTATGGTATTCCCTTATATCTGTCTGTATCGTTTTATTTCTCTATAAAGATTTTGGCGCCATTTGGACAGCAAAGTGTCAAATTACTTATTGTTTTCATTGCCTTAATGCGCGAAAAAGCCAGTATTTGCAAAGGTCAAGGGGTTTTACAGTTCAAGACTTTTGGTAGCACAAAATCAAATACTATTTTTTGATGCGCTGTGCCTCCAATGGAGAGTTAGCCACTGAATTGGGCGCAATAAAAAATAGGGTTTTACCGGCGTCCAAACCTGGATAAGTTCCCCAGCCTGGTTGCCATCCATTTTTTGATGCGCTGTGCCTCCAATGAAGAGTTAGCCACTGAATTGGGCGCAATAAAAAAATCCCCCTTGACTCTCCCCTTGCAGGAGCGTCTACAATGGGGATAGAAAGGAGGGAAACGCTATGTTTCGCATCGGTGAATTTTCAAAACTGGGCAAAACGACGGTCAAAACCCTGCGCTATTATGACGAAACCGGGCTGTTAAAGCCGGAGCAGACCGACCCGTTCACCGGGTACCGGCTCTACACCACCCGGCAGCTCGTCAAGCTGCACCGTATCCAGTCCCTGCGGCAAGCCGGGCTTTCCATCGATGAGACCAGGGCCATTTTGGCAGGACAAAATGCTCGCGCAGTTCTGGAACAGCGCAAGAAAGACTTGCAGGAAGAGCTGCGCCGCGGCAGCGACCAGCTCTCCCGTATTACATTTCTGCTTTCAATTGAAAAGGAGGATGCATCCATGTGTTATCAGGCTACCATCAAAGAACTTCCCGCTTGCATTGTATATGCAAAGGAAATGACTGTCCCCAGCTACGACGCGTATTTTTCCCTGATTCCCGCCATTGGGGAGACAATCTCCAAAAAATATCCGGATCTCGAATGTGCCACCCCGGAATATTGCTTTTTGGAGTATCTCGACGAAGAATATAAGGAGCACGATTTCCGTGTGGTTTTTCGCGAAGCGGTGAAGGAACTGCGGGAGGATTTCGACGACATCTACTTTGAGCGGATGGAGCCCGTTACTGTTGTGTCGGTGATGCACAGCGGCGCATATGCGGGACTGTCCGAAGCGTATGCTTATGCGTTTGACTGGATCGAAGAGAACGGATATACCATCACCGGAAGCCCGCGTGAAAATTACATTGACGGCGTCTGGAACTGCGAAAAAGAGGAGGACTGGCTCACCGAATTACAGATTCCCATTGCAAGGAAGTGAGTCCCTGGGCCACAGGGACTTCCTGCATCAGTTTTCCGGGGTCAGCCAGAATAGATTGCGCCGCCACAGCGGCTGCTCCCAGCAAAACCGGGCTGCCCGGCAGCTGGTTGACGTCAATGGTAATTTCGCCGCAGGTCAGAGGGTTAACACTCTCCCGCACATGAGCGCGCACAGTGCTCAGCATCCGGTTCGGTGCAATTTCCGCAAGCTCATCCCCAATCACGATCATTCCCGGATTGAATTGATTGATCAGATTGATGACGCCGATCGAAAGGAAATCGCATACCCGGTCATATTCCTCGCAGGCCACCGGGTCCCCAGCCGCCACGGCGCGCGCAAGCGCCTCCGTGCTGAGATCGTCCATTTGCAGGGAGGAAGCGGCGCCGCCGGCAAGGCGCTCCCGGATGTGGGCGCGCAGCGCCAGCGTGGAACAATATTTCTCCAGACAGCCGCGGTTTCCGCATTCACACGGAAGGCCGTTGAAGTCGATCGAATTATGTCCAAACTCTCCGGCCAGTCCACGCTGGCCCACCACCAGGTGTCCTTCTGTGATGATACCACAGCCGACTCCCTCGCCCGCGAGCACATAGAGCATGTTCTGTGTAGCGGGATCGTCCCCGCGGTACCAAAGCTGCGCAAATGCGCTGGCGTTGGCGTCGTTTACGATTAGGAAGGGCAGGTTCAGTCCTTTTGTAAGTGTCGCCCGGATCGGGAAATTCTGCCAGCCGGATAGCTCCGTGACGAAAAACAGACAATCCCGTTCCTCGTGATATGGGCCGGGCATTGCCATACAGGCGGCGGAAATTTCTATTTCAGCATGTTCGAGGGTGTCTTCCACAGCCTTGCGGATGCGGGGCAACGTCGTCTGCACCGGCTCTCCCGGTGCGATGGAGTATTCCTGCACGCTGTACGGCTTGCCGGACAGGCCGGCCAAGCACAGGTAAAACGCGCTGCGTGTCATGCGAATGCCGATGACGTTGCAGCGTTCTTCGTTTAGAGTGATACCGATGGAGCGTCTGCCCTTGCTGCCGCTCATCAGTCCGGTCTCCACCACAAGTCCGCTTGCAATGCATTCAGAGATGATGTTGGTAATGGTGGCCTGTTTCAGGCCGGAGAGGTGCGCCAGGGTTGCACGGGAACAGACCCCCTGCTGCCGCAACAGGTCGATGATCAGCGCGCGGTTAATGGCCTGGCTTTTCTCCTGGTTGATACTTTTTTGATTTGAAGCGTTCATACTGCAATCTCCAGTGCTTTTTTGTAGTGGCCCTGGCCCGTTTCCGCATTTGGCGGAGACGGGCTTTCTTTCTATCAATATACACGATTTCGTATAAGATATAATTCTATATCCGTATTAATGTTGCTTTCGAAAAATATATTTACTGGTTAAACA
>DBFXIC010000271.1:0-11617 GCA_048455095.1 Anaeromassilibacillus sp. | reverse complement strand
ACATACAACACAGTATGGAAAACTATATCATGAAGTTATTATATCACAATTCGAGAGGCCGTCAACAAATCTAAACAAACTTTGGATTGATAACCGAATCCGGCCATTTTCGTCGGCAGCTACTTTGTGCATTTTGACATGATTGTTGAAAATTTTTGTGCCGTATACCATATTTGAAAGCAAAATCCATTTCCAAAATCAGACAAGATGTCTAGACATCTATCATTTTTCTACATGAGTTTCTAACGTGGAAAGAAATTTTTTGTCCTGTTTTGTCAGCACCTCTCCGTCGAGCATGTCTGGCCTTTTGTGCAATGTGCGCAAAAGGGATTGCTCTCTGCGCCACTTCGCAATCGCTGTATGATTTCCGGTCAAAAGTACGGAGGGAACCTCCCTGCCGCGCCAGACCGCTGGGCGGGTATACTGCGGGTATTCCAGAAGGCCGTTGAAGTGGCTTTCCTCTTCAAAGCATTCGTCGTTCGCGAGCACGCCGTCCTTCATCCGGCACACGGCGTCCGCTACCACCAAAGCGGGCAATTCTCCGCCCGTAAGTACGTAGTCCCCGATGGAAATTTCCTCGTCTACGTATGCCTCCAGAACGCGCTCGTCCACACCTTCATAATGCCCACATAGAATGGCAATATTCTCATATGCTGCCAATTCTTTCACTTTTTGTTGCGTCAAAACGCTCCCCTGGGGGGACATGTACAGAACATGGGGTTTTTTGCCCAATTGTTCGATCAAGTCGTCTATGCACAAGGCGATGGGCTCCGCCATCATCAACATACCCATCCCGCCGCCGAACAGCGTATCATCCACCCGGTTATGTTTATCATACGCAAAATTACGGATTTGGTGACAGCACACCTGCACCGCACCGCGTTTACGTGCACGGCCGATGATACTTTCCGACATGACAGTCTCGCACATCTCCGGAAAAAGAGTGAGGATATCAATCCGCATCGTCAAAAATCCCCCTCATCGGCCGAATCTTCAACACGCCGCCGTCGATATCCACCTCCACAATTACGTCCGGAATTGCGGGAACCAGGTAGTTCACCTTATCGTCCCCCGTTACCTGATACACGTCGTTTGCGCCGGTGGGCAGCACCTCCGTCAACATTCCGTACCGTTTGCCCGTATCCACATCCAGGACGGAAAGCCCGATCATATCCTGCACAAAATAGCGCCCCTTGGGCAGCTTAACGTCGGCGCGGTCCAGATAAAGCACCCGCCCTCGCAGGGCGTCCGCCTGTTCCACCGACTCCACGTCCTGCAGCTTTAACAGCAGCAGGTTTTTGTGTACGCGCGAAGAGACCACCTGCAGTTTTTCTGCCCCACGATCCCAATACAGGGTATGCAGCTTTGCCAAAAAGTCGGCGGAATCGCACCACGGTTCCACACGCAGTTCCCCTTTGACGCCGTGTGTCCCCACAATACGGCCCGCCTCTAAAAATTGCTTGCGCATCACTTTTCCTCCTTCGCAGAAAACAAAAAAGAGGGCGGACGTGTGTCTGCCCTCCTTTTTATGCTCAGTCGATCTCAACAGAAATCTTGCTGTTGGTGCGGGTTGCCGCAGCGCGCATCACAACGCGGATCGCCTTTGCGATGCGTCCCTGCTTGCCGATCACCCGGCCCATATCCGCCTCCGCAACATGCAGATGGTAGACAATGGAACCATCTTCCGCAGGCTCGTCGGCATCGACGCTCACAGCGGACGGGTCTTCCACAAGGCCCTGAGCAATTGCAATCAGCAGTTCCTTCATGTTAACCTCCGTATACAACGCATTGCCTCCTTTACAGGATGCCGTTCTTCTTGAACAGCGTCTTCACGGTGTCGGTCGGCTGTGCGCCATTGGAAATCCACTTCTTCGCCTTTTCAGCGTCCACCTTCACAACGGAAGGCTCCTGCATCGGATCGTACGTGCCGATCTCCTCGATGAAGCGGCCATCGCGCGGATAACGGGAATCTGCAACAACAATGCGGTAGAACGGAGCCTTCTTGGCGCCCATTCTGCGCAGTCTGATCTTTACTGCCATGTGATATTCACCTCCAAAATAGAATCATTCTATCTCCACCAAAGTTTTTTGGCAAGATCACGTCTTAAAACCCAAAGCGACGTTTGCCGCCCTTGCCCTTGAGCTGCTTGATGAGCTTCTGGGTCTGCTCAAATTGACGCAGCAGGCGGTTGACATCCTCCACCCGCATGCCGCTGCCCGCCGCAATGCGGCGCTTGCGGGACGGGTTGATGATGGCGGGCTTTGCGCGCTCCTCCTGGGTCATCGAGAGGATGATGGCCGCCATGCGGTCCATGTCGCGGTCGTCGATGTCTACATCCTTAAGCTGCTTTTCCATGCCCGGCATCTTGCTGAGGACGGATTTCAGCGGTCCCATGCGCTTGACCTGGTTGAACTGGTCCAACAGGTCGTTGAGGTCCATTTTATTTTCCAGCATCCGGCGGGAGACCTTCTCCGCCGCCTTCTGGTCCATTTTGACCTGCGCTTCCTCGATCAGGGTGAGCACGTCGCCCATGCCGAGGATACGGGACGCCATGCGGTCCGGATGGAAGACCTCCAGGTCGTCCAGCTTTTCACCTGTGCCCGCGAACTTGATCGGCTTGCCCGTCACCGCGCGCACGGAGAGCGCCGCGCCGCCGCGGGTATCGCCGTCGAGCTTGGTGAGGATCACGCCAGTAATATCCAGTTTTTCATCAAAAGTCTTTGAAACGTTGACGGCCTCCTGGCCCGTCATCGCGTCGACTACCAGCAAAATGTCCGTGGGCTGCACTGCATTTTTGATTTCGTGCAGCTCGTCCATCAGCACTTCGTCGATCTGCAGACGGCCCGCCGTATCGATGATCACATAGTCGTTGCCATAATCTTTCGCACGGCGAATGGCCTCTTTACAGATCTTCACCGGCTTTTCCGTGCCTTTTTCAAACACGGGGACGCCCGCCTGTGAGCCCACCACCTGCAGCTGCTTGATCGCAGCGGGACGGTAGATGTCTCCCGCCACCAGAAGCGGCCGGTGCCCGCGGCTCTTGAGCATCTTTGCCAGCTTTCCGCAGTGCGTTGTTTTACCGGAGCCCTGTAGACCGCACATCATGATGATCGACGGCGGACTCGGCGGGGAAACCAGCCTCGTTTCGCCTCCGCCCATCAGAGCGGTCAATTCTTCATCTACAATTTTAACCACCATCTGCGCTGGGGTCAGGCTTTCCATGACCTCCGAGCCGATGGCACGTTCCGTCACCTTTTTGGTAAAGTCCTTTGCAACCTTGTAGTTGACGTCGGCCTCTAGAAGCGCAAGCCGCACTTCCCGCATGGCCTCCTTGACGTCGTCCTCGCTCAATTTACCCTTCGACTTCAGCCGCTTAAAGGCCGCGGAAAGTTTGTCAGCAAGTCCTTCGAACGCCAAATTGTATCACCCTCCCGAGCGCTGCTATTCGCATAGCTTTTGCGCCAAGTCTATAATCGTCTGTGTATCCCTCGTCAGATCGTTGGAATACACATACTGCCTGTTGTAGTCCTGAATGCGCCGGGCCGCCTCGCTGATCTGTTCCAGGCCGCTGCGCATCTCGCGAAACCGTTTTGCCAAACCGAGGCGCTGCTCCATATCGAGCAGCTGCGCTTCCGCGCGCTTGATAGAATCGCGCACGCCCTGGCGTGTAATGCCCTCGTTGTCTGCAATTTCGGAGAGGGACAGGTCGTCGTTATAATAGAATTCAATCACCTCGCGCTGTTTTTCCGTCAGCATATCGCCGTAGAAATCCAACAAGAAGGAAATTTCCAAATCCTTTGCCACGCTTGGCCCTCCCTCCAACTGTAAAGCCATTTCCTTTACAGTTGGAGATTATACAACAAATATGCTCGTATGTCAATCCCCTGCAGACAGAAACTCCTGCAAATACCGACCAAAATCGCTTTGCAGCCGCTCCGTATTCCCTTTTACATACACCAAAAAGCCCTCCGGCGTGACCTGCAGATCCGTCACGGTTAAACCGACCGCCCCGCCCAACACCTTTTCATCGAAAAAGGAGGAGGGGACCGAAATCCTTCCGTCCTCTACGGAGACGGTCCCGGGCAGCATTTTTTCCACGGCGTCCGTCACCCATTCCGGCCTGACCGGCAGCCGTCCGATATGTACGGACTGCACTTGAGTCCAAAGGGTGCCTGTCTCTGCGTCGCATCCCACCGCAAGATTCGCGTTCACGCCGAGACGCAGCCCGGAACAAGAAACCGGAATATACAGTTCCGCCGCGCCGCCCTCCACGGAAACGCATTGCAGATCCAGCACCTGAAAGCCGCCGCCCTGCAGTCCAGCCACTTGACTGGCCAGAAGTCCGCCGACCTCCTCTTTGGTCAGAAGCGCCGGTTCCCCCGAAAGCAGGGAACTGGCCAACTTGGAGACAAGCGTCTCCGGCTGTACCGAGGCCTGTACCGTGCCGGCATAGGGATCGCTGAGCGCCAGCCCGGCCACGGTCCCCGCCATTGCGAATAACAACACCACCAGCGTAACGACGATCGCCAGCCCCTTATGGCTTTTTCTGGTCTCTTCCATTTTTCTTCCTCCTTTTTCCAGAGACATTTTTTGAAAAAAGTCCAGGCAGTGCATCTTCTGCCTGGACCCATTCTTTCTATATGACGTATCAACGCCGTTTATACAAGTTATAGAATCATGACAAAGGTACCCGCTGTGATCAAAATGCCGCCCAAAATCGTTTTAAAGTCCACCTTTTCGTGCAAGAACAGAAAGGCCAGCACCATGGTGATTACCACGCTGAACTTATCAATGGGCACCACCTTGGAAACCGGGCCAATTTGAATCGCATGGTAATAGCACATCCAAGAGAGGCCGGTCGCGAGCCCGGAAAGAATCAGGAAAACAAAGCTTTTTGTGGAAATATTGGCGATCCCAGCCTGTGCACCGGTGGCAAACACAATGCCCCACGCCAGCACCAGCACTACCACGGTGCGGATGGCCGTCGCCAGGTTAGAATCGAGCCCTTCAATGCCCACTTTCGCCAGGATCGAGGTCAACGCCGCAAACACGGCGGAGCCGATTGCAAAGAGCACCCACATATTCTTTCTTCCCTTCTCTTGTGTCATTTTTCAACCCCTCTTTATTTGAGCTCCACAATCGTCACGCCCGCTTCACCCTCGCCAAAGGTCCCCAAGCGGTAGCTTTTCACATTTGGATGACGCCGGAGATGCTGCTGTACCGCGGCGCGCAACGCCCCCGTCCCCTTGCCGTGGATGATCGTCAATATGTCAATCCCCGCCAGCACCGCCGAATCGATGAACTGGTCTACGTTGATCAGCGCCTCGTCCGAGGTCTGTCCGCGCACGTCCAGCTCCATTTCCGCACGGATATTGGCGCGGGTAACGCTGCGGGTGACGCCTCCCTGCTTCTTTTTCTCCGGCTTCTCGTTCAGCAGGCGCAAATTGGTAAGCGGCACACGCGTCTGGATGATCCCAGCCTGCACCAACACCGTCTTGCCGTCCTTATCCGGCGGCTGCAGCACCGTGCCCTTTTTGTCGATGTCGTAGATGAGGACGGCGTCGCCCTTCTTGAGCGGCCGCGGCAGGACATAGTGTTCCGCGTCCTTCTCTCGCACCGGATCGGCTTCGTTTTCCAAGGCGCGCAGCCCGGATTTCAACTTTGCCTTCTGCTCCGCCGTGAGCGCCTTATTCTTCTGTTTCTTGAGTTCCTCCATTTCGTTGAGCATTGCGTCGATCTGCCCGCGCGTGCGGGCGATCAGCTCTGCCGCACGACGGCGGGCCTCTTCGATCTCTCGCTCCGCCTGCGCGTCGATGGATTCCTTGCGCTCCTTTGCTGCGCGGCTGGCCTCTTCGGCCTCCAGGCGCTGGCGCTGGGCCTCTTTGCGCTCCGCCTCCAGCTTCTGGCGGCTGGCCTCCAAGCTCTGCACCACATCCTCAAAGCGTGTGTTCTCGCTGGAAACCAGCTCCTTGGCGTGGTCCACGATCTCCGAATTCATCCCCAGCCGCAGGGAGATGGCGAACGCATTGGAACGCCCGGGCACGCCGATCAGCAGACGATAGGTGGGCCGCAGCGTCGTCACATCGAACTCACAGCAGGCGTTTTCAACGCCCTGCGTCTGTAAAGCGTAGGCTTTCAGCTCCGCGTAGTGCGTGGTGGCCGCGATGCGCGCGCCCTTACGGCGCAGGGCTTCCAAAATGGACATGGCCAATGCCGCACCCTCGATGGGGTCCGTACCCGCGCCCAATTCGTCCAGAAGAACCAGGCTGGCGGAATCAGCTTGATCCAAAATTTTGATGATATTTGTCATGTGTGCTGAAAATGTAGAGAGCGACTGTTCGATGCTCTGCTCGTCGCCGATGTCGGCCAGCACATTGGTAAAGACAGAAATCTGGCTGTTGTCCGCCACAGGCAGCAGCAGGCCGCACATGGCCATCAACGTCAACAATCCCACCGTCTTTAAGGAGACGGTCTTGCCGCCCGTATTTGGACCGGTGATCACCAGCGTATCGAAATGGATGCCGAGCTCGATGTCCGTAGGCACCACCTTGTCCTTATCGATTAGGGGGTGACGCGCGCGCTTCAGTTCGATCTTCCCCTGGTCGTTGACCAGGGGCATGGACGCCTTCATCTTATAGCCCAAGTTTGCCTTTGCAAAAATGAGGTTCAGCTCCACCGCCTCTTTGTATCCGGAGATAATGCCGCTGGCAAAATTGCCCGCCTCCGCGGAGAGTTCCGCAAGGATGCGCTCGATTTCCGCCTGCTCCTGAGAGAGCAGCACGCGGACCTCGTTGTTCGCCTCAACAACGGCCATCGGCTCCACAAAGACCGTCGCGCCGGAGGAAGAGGTATCGTGCACCAAGCCCGGCACGTCGCCGCGACACTCCGCCTTGACAGGCACCACAAACCGGCCGTCGCGGATGGTGATGATCGGGTCTTGCAAATATTTCTGCGTCGTCTGGGAACGCACCATCTTTTCCAGCTGTTCCCTCGCGCGCGAGGACGCCGAACGGATCTTCCGTCGGATGGTTGCAAGCTGCGGGGATGCGCTATCCGCCATCTCTTCCTCAGAGAGGATTGCGTTGTTGATGCGGTCCTCCAGATATTTGTTTGGCATGATTGCCTCAAAACGCCAGTCCAGCGAGCTCTTCACACCTTCACTTTTGCTGCGCCAGTCAACAATGCCGCGCAGGGTACGCAGCACCATCGAGACGCGGAGCAGTTCGCCCATATTGAGCGTGCCGCCCGCCTCCGCGCGGCGCAGGGAATTGGAAACGTCCTTCAGTCCGCCGAAGGACGGCGCGCCGAACCGTGCCATCATGGTGTGGGCCTCGTCCGTCTCCGTCAAGAGGCGCTTTACCTGCGAGAGCGACGTAGAAGGACGCAAATCGCGCGCCATCTCCGCCGCGGCGTCGCAGGAGGTTTCCTCCGCCAGGAGGTGTAAAATTTTATCGAGTTCCAAGGCTCTGTAATGCCTTTGCATGGTTTCACTCATGGTAATTCCTCTTTGTTCTCCTCGCCCGCCGGTTTTGTCATGGTAACGTGCGGGCAATATTCATCTAAATATGTCTCACCGTGCGCGCGGTATCCAATCGCTTCATAAAAGCCCTTCGCACGAAGCTGTGCGGAGAGCGAAAACAGCTGCGCACCGCGCGCTTTCGCCGCCTGCTCCAACTCGCGCACCACCTCCGCGCCGAGGCCCTGTTTCCGGTACGGCTTCATCACCGCGACCCGGCCGATGGTCCAGACGCCGGCTCCGCTCTCTTTTGGGAATGTGCGGCCCGTCGCGGCGGGTTCGCCATCGATCCACAGCACGACGTGCAGAGCGTCCGGATCGATTTCGTCAAATTCGTTATGGAAACCCTGTTCCTCCACGAACACGGCCTGACGAATCGTCCGAGCCTCCGGGTTTCCATCCAATCCTTTTGTCAACTTCTTTGTTGTCATTTCTCTATGTTTTCCTTTATTGTCAGTAGATTCAGCGACACAGCACCATTCATGCCACAGCAGTTCTTCGGTCGCTACACGGACACACAGTGACATGTGCCTATAAAAGGATGCCTCCCACTGTAAATCAAAAACCTGTTTTTCTCTACTTCACCAAGGCATCGTTCCTTCTTTTCAAATCCTCTGCGGCGGGTAAGCGCCACCGGAAGCGTGATAAAAATCGAGAGTGGGAAACGTACGTCCCAAGGTGTTAAGTACATAGGATTCGCTGGCGCGCGCCAGTTCCCAAAGTCGCTCCTCCGGCAGGCGGAACGCAAACAGCTTTTCAAAGTCGGCGTACACGGTATGCCGCAGTGCGGTGAGCGCCCCGGGTGAAAGCGGCAGCGCTGGCTCTGTCACCTGGGAATAACAGGTGCTGCAATAAATTTTCCCGCTGCGCGGTAGAAATAGCATGGTTTCCGCCTCGTAACTGCCGCAGTGTGCGCAACCGACAAGGTCGGGCATATACCCGGCAAAGGAGAGCATGCGCATCTCCACCGCGGCCTTGAGCAAAAGCTGCGGACGGGCGTCTTTGGAAAGATAATAAAACGCGTTGAGCATCAAACGCAAAAAATCCCCTGCCGCCGCTTCCTGCGGAGCGAGCGCGCCGGCAAGCTCACAGAAATACTGGGCAAGGGAAAGGCGCCCGATGTCGCGACGCAGATCAAAAAACACCTCGACCGGCTGCGCATCGTCGATTATGTATTTGTCCCGCCCCTTATAGATGGAGAAGCGGGAATAGCAAAGCAACTGCGTAGCGGAAAGCTTGCTGCTGCGCAGCAGCTTCGCCTTCCTCGCAAAAGCGCGCAGCACACCTTCCTCTCTGGTAAGCACCGTGACCAGCCGGTCGCTCTCACCCACCTGCCGCTCCATAATCACCAGGCCGTCCGTATCGATCTGCATGGGAATCCTCCTGCTGCGCGGCGTGCTGCTGTTTGCATTGGGTATAGGCCAGATAATCCTGTACGCGGCCCGTCTGCGCAAAGCAGGACCACGCCGCCTGCTCGTCATAATCGTCCATTCCGTTCGCCCCTTTTCCAAGCAATCTTCACGTGTTCCTCTTTTCCATAATACCGGGATCTGCGGAACCTGTTCGATATTACTATGTGCAAAAGAGGCGGCAGGTATGAACGGTAATATTTGTTAGAGTTGAATAGGATTATGTGTCGAAACTGCTGCTGTCGTAGCCCAGGCTGCGCAGGACGGCTTCACTGTTACGCCAGCCTTCCTTCACCTTGACCCAAAGCTGCAGGTTGACTTTACACCCAAAAAACTTTTCCATATCCTCGCGGGCATAGGTGCCCACCTTTTTGAGCATGGACCCGCCCTTACCGATAATAATCCCCTTGTGAGAATCCCGTTCACAGAAAATCGTCGCATGGATTTCCGTAACGCCGTTGTCCTGCTCACGCATACGCTCCACCGCGACGGCCACACCGTGGGGAATCTCCTTGTCAAGCAGACGGAGCAGCTTTTCACGGACAATCTCTCCCGCCAGCACGCGCTCCGGCTGGTCGGTCAGCGTGTCGTCATCGAAGAAGTGTCCACCCGGCATAGCGAGCTTTTTCAGCTCGTCCACCAAGATGCGCACGCCGTCGCCGTCCTGTGCCGAAACAGGCACCACAGCCTCAAACGAAAACAGCCCGGAAAGCTCTGCAATCTGCGCCATCAATGCGCTTTTATCCTGCAAGAGATCGATCTTATTGATCGCCAGCACGGCGGGCATACCCATCGAACGAAATTTTTCGATCAGGTCTAAATCCGCCGGGGAAATCTTCTGCCCCGCCTCGACCACCAGCAGGCATGCGTCCACGCCCGAGACGGACTCCGTCACGGAACGCACCATATAATCGCCCAAGCGGTTGCGCGGCTTCATCAGGCCGGGCGTGTCGATAAACACCAGCTGGTCGGCATCTTCCGTCAGCACACCCATGATGCGCGTGCGCGTGGTCTGGGGCTTGCTGGACACGATCGCCACCTTCTGGCCCAGCATCCGGTTTAAAAGGGAGCTCTTTCCCACATTGGGGCGGCCCACAATTGCAATAAACGCGGTCCTGTCGTCGGTCCGCATATTTTCAAGTTCCATCCGTATAGTAGTTCCTTTCATTTCCGCCGTTCCTGCAAAGCCCGCTGGAGCTTTTTCTGCCTAAAAAAGTCCCGGATGCCGAGCGGACCGGCCAGAATATACGTCACCGCCAAAGCAATGCTCACAGCAAGCACGGCCAGCATGGCGGGATTGTCCAAAAAATAGCGCCAGATGCGCAGGAACGCGGCAGGCTGCCAAAACAGGCACACCCCCACGCCCACGGCAAAACCGGCGCAGATCAACACGCCGCCCGCCGCCATGTCCTTTACAATGCGCACCACAGGGTGAAAGCTGGGCGCCACAAGGTCACAGAGCTCCTCCGCTACGGTGTTGAACGTCTCAGCCATCATCACAATGGCAAACGTGATCAATAAAAGGGCATACCGTGCGCGCGACATTTCAAAAAAAGGTGAAAAAACCAATACATACAGTGCTGCCACCGTATGTATCCGCATATTCCGTTCATTATTGATGCAGTAAACAACGCCCCGCAGGGCATACTTCAGGCTTTTAACAAACCGCAAGTTTACTCCTCATCCTCTTCCAAAACATAACTGCTGGAAGCGGGCAAGCCGAGCTGCGTCATCACCTGCTCCTCTTTCTCGCGCATGCGCACACGGTCGATTCCGCCGCGCTCATGATCGTAACCTAAAAGGTGCAGCATCGAGTGTGCCGTCAGGTAGCCGACCTCGCGATCGAGGCCGTGGCCGTAGCACTCCGCTTGTTCTACCGCTTTTTCCATGGAGATCACAATATCCCCAAGAATTTTCGCTCCGGTGGCATGGTTTTCATCGTAGACGCCATTTTCACCCATGGGGAATGACAGCACGTCCGTAGGCATATCCTTATTGCGATACTGCTTATTCAATTCCTGTATCTGCTTGTTATCTACAAAGGTCACACTGATTTCAGCGGGCTCGCTGAAATTTTCCATACGCAGCACTGCGTTGCAGCAGCGGCGCACCAGCATACGCAGGCCAGTGGGGATTTTTACTGCTTTCTGCCTGTTGTCAATCACAACTCTGACTTTTTCCATAACCAAATTAACGCCTGCCTTCCTGATATTTTTCATAAGCTTTGATGATGTCCTGCACCAGCCTGTGGCGCACCACATCCTTTTCTGTAAAGGAGACTTGGGCGATGTCGTCCACATTGCGCAAGATCTTGACGGCTTCCTTTAAGCCGGAGTGGCGGCCATCTGGAAGATCGATCTGCGTAACGTCTCCGGTGATGACCATTTTAGAGCCAAAACCCAAGCGGGTCAAGAACATTTTCATCTGTTCCGGGGTGGTATTCTGCGCTTCATCCAGGATGATGAAACTGTCGTCCAATGTTCTGCCGCGCATATAGGCCAATGGGGCAACCTCGATGTTGCCGCGCTCCACATATCGCTGATAGGTTTCTGCACCCAGCATGTCAAACAGCGCGTCGTAGAGGGGACGCAGGTACGGATCAACCTTCTGCTGCAAATCGCCGGGCAAAAAGCCCAACTTTTCCCCCGCCTCCACCGCCGGACGGGTAAGGATAATGCGGTTCACCTGCTG
>DBFXIC010000270.1:0-7200 GCA_048455095.1 Anaeromassilibacillus sp. | reverse complement strand
CCCGGTGTCTCCACTCTGCGCGTTTCTTCTTCCACCCTCCTCAATTTAACCGGCATCTCCGCCGAGGATTGCTTGGCATCTATTTTAATCACTGAGATCTGAGAGCAAACGGTTTTAGCATACGATCAGACCAATCCGATCAGAACGACAGTCAAAAGAGGCCTGCCGCTGTAGAATTCGCTACAACGGCAGACCTCTTCTATGTTACGCGCTCAAATGGAGTTGCTCCGAATGGCACTACACCCCTTTTCATCCGAAAAGACCCTGTTTCATTTGCCTTGCAATCCGGCATCCGGTCGGCGTCGCAGCCAATCCACCCTGTCCGGTTTCTTTCAGCGTCAACGGCATAGAATCTCCAACGGCACGCATTGCGTCGACCACTTCGTCCGGAGGGATGCGGCTCTCGATCCCGGCCAAGGCCATATCCGCACAGGTCAATGCATTAGCTGCCCCAACAACATTCCGTTTGACACAGGGGACTTCCACCAGCCCGGCGACCGGGTCGCATACAAGCCCCAACAGATTTTTGAGTGCCATTGCAAACGCGTGCGCCGCCATCTCCGGCGTTCCTCCCTGCAGCACCGTCAAAGCGGCAGCCGCCATTGCAGAGGCGGAGCCCACTTCCGCCTGACATCCCCCTTGGGCACCGGCAATACAAGCGCGCGTAGCAATCACCTGTCCGAACCCAGCCGCCACGAACAGCGCCTGCACCATGCGTTCTTCTTCAGCTGCATATCGGCGTTGATAGGTAAGCAGGACAGCGGGAAGCACCCCGCAGGAGCCTGCGGTCGGCGCAGCGACAATACGCTTCATACAGGCGTTTGATTCGCCCATTTTTAGTGCCCGAGCAACCACTTCCCCTAAGAATGGCCCACACATAGCTGTTTTTTTATCGACTACCCTTTGCATTTTTCCACCGTCTCCACCCACCAGGCCACTGGCGGAACGAAGCGTCTCATCGTAGGCGTGGTCGGCGTCGCACATGGCACGCCACATCGATCGCATATGCGCAAAGGACTCCACTTCCGTCACATTGCGCTCTTTGCAATCATCCTCTAAGATCACACGCCAGAGCGGCAAGTCCTCCGCTGCATTTAACACTTCTAATACGGATTGAAAGCCCATTTTATACACCCTCCCCGCTGAGATTGACACAGGTAACCTTCAGAATCCCATCCAAGCCGCGCAACTGCAAAAGAAGGCCCTCTGGAATCGATTGGTCGGTCTCGAGAACCATCACAGCATATCCGCCGCGGACATCCCTGGAAAGGTGCATGGATGCGATATTTACCTTCTCTTTTGCCAATAGGCTGGTCACATCCGCCACATGCCCCGGCTGGTCGAGGTTGTGCACCACAAGCGTCGGAAATTCCCCGCTGAAATTGGTCTCCAATCCGTCGATCTTGCAGACCTGGATGCGCCCGCCTCCCAACGACGAAGCAACCACTTCCAGGGCTCGTTCACCCTTCCCCGCCACCTTTAATAAGACCGTATTGGGATGCACATCACGCAGGCGTATGCTCGCCTCTTTGATCAGAATACCGCGCTCCTTTGCCAACTCCATGCTGTGCGGGATGCGAATATCGTCCGGCTGCATGCCCAGCAACCCAGCCACCAGAGCGCGGTCCGTACCATGCCCCTGCCCTGTTTCTGCAAAAGACCCGTGCAGAAACATCTCAATCTTCTGGGGTTCTTCCCCCAAAAGGTTCCGCGTGATATACCCAATGCGCACCGCCCCCGCTGTGTGGGAGCTGGATGGTCCCACCATCACAGGTCCCAAAATATCAAAAATATTCATTCTCTTCACCTGCCTTTGGAACAAATTTGGATGCCTTATTGTAATCCCTTTGGAAGAAGATGACAAGCACTATGTAAAATGTTCTTATTACAACAGTTTTCTTTACACTCTCTTTAAATTCCGGTTATTTTTTAACAAAACACTTTATGAAATTGGAAATATGTGCTACTATAAACAAACAGGTATGTGCATTTGCCATACATAAAAAGAAGGAGGAACTAGAATGAATCGGTTCAAGCAAAAGTTCTGGGCGTTAAGCCTGTCGGCTATCATGGCTCTCAGCGCGGTTACGCCTGCGGCGGCGTCCGCTGCGTCCGTTCAGGAAACGGGGGACGGTATCCATGTGCAGATCATGGCAACCTCCGATGTGCACGGTGCGATCACGGCCAGCGATTACTCCACACATGGCACCACTAACGGAGGTCTGACCAGGGTTGCGACGAAGGTCAAAGAGCTGCGGGAGGCAAACCCCAACTCTGTCCTAATCGACGTGGGTGACACCATCCAGGGCACGCCCTTTACGTATTATCATGCCTTTGAGGTCCCGGAGGAAGAGGACCCGGCCATCAAGGCGATGCGCCTGATGGGATACGACGCATGGGTTCTGGGCAACCACGAATTCAACTACGGTTTGAATATCCTCACCCGCCAGATGGACCAGGCAAAGGCCCCCGCTGAGGGAGACGAAAGCCGCGTCGCGGTGCTCGCCGCCAACTTTGTGGAAGACGGCACGGAGTGGGAGCCCTGGGAGGGCAATGAAGCATATATTGTTAAGACAATGGAAGATCTGGAAACCGGCGAGACGGTAAAAGTCGGCGTTCTGGGCATGGATACGCCGAACATCCCGCAGTGGGAAAAAGCAGAGAACTACGAAGGCATTGATTTCCGCAATTTTGTTCCCACCTACGAGCACTACATCGACATCATGAAGGAAGAGGAAGGCTGCGATGTGATCGTAGTCGCCGCTCATGCGGGCGTTGAAAGCAAGCACACTGAGGACGGAGATGACCCGGCTGACTCCGAAAATCAGGTGCGTGCGCTGGTCGAAAACACCACCGGCATCGACCTGGTGCTCAGCGGCCATCTGCATGTCAGTAATGCAAATGCCACTGTGGAGAATAAGGATGGCAAGGCCATCCCCGTGGTGAGCCCCGGCACAAAGGCGAACGGCCTCGCCTATGTGGACTTGGTGGTTAATCCCGACGCAGAAGAGGGCGAAAAGGTCGCTGTTGAGACTAAGAAGATCATCAGTATGCGCGGCGTGGCGGAAGATGAAGACCTTAAGGGCGCTCTGCAGCCCTATGAGGACCGCACTTGGGAATATCTTGACCAGCCGCTCGGCACTGCTGCTGGCGACTTCTCTGCAAACGATCTTGCACTGGCTCCGAGCGCATTTATGGATCTGGTAAACAAGGTCCAGTTGGAAGCCACGGGCGCACAGCTTTCCATCTGCGCGCCGTTGACCTCCGGCGGCGGCGTCAACCTGATCCCTGAAGGCGACATTTCGCTCGGTCTGATGTACCGCCTCTATCGGTATGAGAACTGGCTTTACAGCGTCAAGATGTCCGTCCGGGAAATCAAGGACTGGATGGAGTTTGCAGCGACCAAGTACAGAGTCAATCAGGAGACTGGTGCTGTCAGCGGCGGCGGTATCTACCTGGACGTGCTGTACGGCATGGATTATGAAGTCCACCTTTATGCGCCGGAAGGCGAGCGCATCCAGAACATGACCTACCAGGGCCGTCCGGTCTCCGACGATGAGATCTTCACGGTCGCAATGAACAACTACCGCTTTACCGGCGGCGGCGATTATGTGGCGCATGTGCCCACCATGGAGCCGGACGACAAGAGCCGCGTGACCTTCTCCACGCAGGATCAAATCGGCGAAGATGAAGGCCAGGTCCGCAACCTGCTCGCCGAGTACATCAAAGAACAGGGAACGATCACTCCGGAAATCACCAGCACTTGGCGCATCTTCGGCCGCGAAACCGATGTGCCGGAGGCCTCCCATGTACTCCGTGCAACCTTTAACCCCAGGAAGGTCCAGCTCTCCCTCAATGAAGGAGACGTAGGATTTGCAAATCTCATTGGCGCTTATCAGGATTCCATCATGGCCGGCAAGCCCGTCGCCCTGACGTTTGCCCCCACCGTATCTGGTAGAGAGCTCGCTTCTGCCACTGTGAATGGTGAGGCGATCACCCTGGATGGAACGGACAAGCATACCTATTCCTTTGATATGCCGAACGGCACATCCCTCCTCAATTTCGACTTTACTGTCGTGAGCAAGGAGATCCTGCGCACAGTCATCAGCACTGCGGAGGAATTGAAGAAGGGCGATGAATACGCTCATGCGGTTCCGTCCGTCCGCAACTTGTTCGACAAGGCCCTGGCAACCGCCCAGGAGATCGAAAAGACCCAAGCTGTCACCCAGACGGAGATCGACGATGCATGGCAGGCGTTAATCGATGTCATTCAGTATCTCTCCTTCAAGGAAGGCGATAAGACCGCACTGAAAGATCTGCTCGAGACGGCAGCACTCCTCAAAGAGGATGATTTCACTGCTTCCAGCTGGACCGCATTTGAGACCGCCCTCACCGCTGCGCAGAAGGTCTACGACGATCCCGACGCGATGGACCCGGAGATCAACGAAGTTTACGACGCGCTCTCTAAAGCGATTGATTCCCTCCAGTACAAGGCGGATCTCTATACCCTACAGCTTCTGATCGACAAAGCCAGCGAGATCGAGCCCAAACTGGACACCGAGTATATCGACATCAACAACGACTCCTTCAAAGAGTTTACCGAAGCGTTGGCAGCGGCCCGCGCCATCACCGAAGAATCCACCCAAGAGCAGGTCGACGGGGCTGTTTCCGCTTTGAATACCGCTCTGGAGAATCTTCGCAAAATCCCGAACAAGGATGCACTCAAGGCTCTGGTTGAGAAGGCCAGTCAGATCGATGCTTCCAAGCTCAGCGCGAACGACGCGGAACGTCTGGCAACCGCCATTGCAAGAGCCAATGACGTGTTGAACAATCCGTTGGCGGATGCCGCTGAAATCGCTGCGGAAGAAAAAAATCTGAACACCGTGCTCGGCAGTATCCAGACGCCGCATCACAATAGCGGCAACTCTTCTTCTAAAACGAGTGCCTCTGGCTCCAATTATGGCGGCGAGGGAACTGCAGTCGTTGGTGCAACCGTGCCGGCGGCTTATGTTGTCTGCGACACAACGCTTCCCTTCACCATCAAGCATGGCGCAGCATACTGCTTCAAGATGACTGTTTTCAACGGAAACGGTATGGTTCCGAACTTCACAGTTGGCAATGGCGATATCTTAAAGACCCAGTTTGTTGCACAGATCGGCAACGATTATTACTTCCGTGTCTATGCCATCGGTACGCCGGGGCAGAGCGCGGGCGTCTACACCCAGTTGGCAAGCGGCGCGCCGCAGCGCCACTGTGTCGTGGCCATCGGCTAATTTTTCTGTATGAAACCTTTTTTCCCATGACAAGATCGTTCTAAAGCCTTGTGATCTTATTTACAGATATCCCTTAAAAAGGTTTGCCGCAATGGTGCCTGGGTATACCTACCCTCAGGTTTTTATTTCGCCCTGCATCGCCTGGTAGCCTGACATGATATCCGTGGTAAAGAAAAAGATCTTGTTGAACATAAAAGCGCGCCCCGATCGGTAAAAACCGATTGAGGCGCGCTTTTATACAATTCTCCGTCTGTTTTACTATCCCATAACAGGGCTATTTTGTTTGTAGACTATTTTTCGCTGTGCTTTTTCCGGATAATCTGGAACTTTTCAATCCAACCTTTTTTGTGCTTTAGGGAAATATATCCCAAAACACTTGCCGCAAACGCTCCCACTGCATCTACCACCAGGTCTTTCATAGTGTCCTGCAGGGCGGCACGACCAACCAGAAGTGAGCCGTCCTCCAACGCAAACTTTTGCATGTTTAATCCCAGCAGGCCGTCAAAGGAATACTCGTAGAACTCCCAGAACACGCCCAGAGTCACTGCAAAGCAAAAGGCAAACGCTGCCACAAAAAAGGGGCTGAGGTTAACAGGAATGCGCTCGGCGTTGTTGAACAGCGCCACAAATGAGAACCCCAATGCGCCAATCATCGCGCCGCTGAACCAGTGCAGGACCGTATCCCAGGAATGAATGTTGTAGTAAAAGCTTTTGACCTCGCCCAGATAGATGGCGCAATATAAAAAGATGACAAACAGGATCATCATGCCGGAGGGAATTTCAATCTTCAATTTGCGCGAAATCACACCGGGCAAAAGCAACACCACCATTCCGAGGATGCACTGTGCCAGCATCAGCACGTAATCGCTCTTTAGACGTTCAAAGTCCCCTCCATCCGGCTGGGATGGTGCCAAGACCAAACGGATTGCAACAAAAACTGCTGAAAGCAGCAACGTTGTAAAGACGAATACCGATAAGATTTTGCTCCAATTCCATTGTTTCAATTTTTTCATAAAATCCTCCTAAAAACGAACCGACAACTATTTCTACATAGTATACCGCTTTCTGTCAAGTATAAATGACAATTTCGCATTATATTCTCCACTTATGGCTGATCTTCATCCAGGTCAAATGAAGCAACAGAGTTTTCCATTTCCTTGCACAGAAATACCGTTTCGACTTCCATTGATCTGCAACGACAAAAGCCCATGGACGGAAACGTTTCCATCCATGGGCTCTTACACGTTGTGACATTATTTCTTTGCGCGGGGTGCTCTCTTCGTCGTAGTCTTTTTTGCAGATGTTTTTGCTGCGGGTTTTTCCTCAACCGCTGCCGCAGGAGCCGCAACTTCTTTTTTCTCTTCCGCAGCCGCCTTTGCCTTGGTAGTTCTGGTGGCCTTCTTTGCGGGAGCCTCTTCCTTCGCCTTAGTCGAAGTCTTGGGCTCCGCCTTGACGACCGCCTTCGGCGCTTCCAAGACAATCTCCTTTACCGGAGCTTCTTCTTTCTTTTCCTCCACCTTTACAGGCTTCTCCGCAACGACTTCTGCCAGCTTCCACTGCTGATTTTCGCCGTTCAGATCCTCCCAAATCTGCAGACGCGCGCCGTCTTCCTGAGACATGCCGACAACATCCACACACTTTCCGGAAACCTTGGACTTAATCTTATAGCAGCCGTCCGCAGCCTCTTCCACATACCAGAGTTGGCTGTCAGAAGCTACGCTGTTCCACTGATGAAGCCACGTGCCGTTCTCGGAACCGCCCAGCATAATATCCAGTGCCTTACCGGTATTTTGATTGATCAGCTTATAATACTGGTCGCCGCCATCCACGAACTGCCACTGCTGATGATCGCCACCGTCGAGCTGATTCATCTGTACTTTGCTGCTGCCTTCGCAGAGTTCTGCCTCCAGCGCTTTCTCACTCTGCT
>DBFXIC010000269.1:0-3661 GCA_048455095.1 Anaeromassilibacillus sp. | reverse complement strand
GAGACGTCCAGCCCCATCCAAGGGGTCAGCGCTTCAATCTGCGTCTGTAGCTTTTGGATGGTTCCCCTCGCATCCGCCACATCCTTGGAGAGCTCGTTAAGGCGATGCACCACGTGCAGCATGTCGTCGCTTTTCTCTCGGAAAGCATCATACCGCTCCACAGGGATCTCCTTGCGCCCCTCCAAAGAGGCAAACAGGGATTTCTTCTCCGGGACATATCGATTCAGTACGTCAAGCGCCTGCCTGGTGGCCGCGATGTTTTTTTCGAACTGTGTTTTTTGGGCGGTCATATCCACCCGTTGGAACACACTGTCCTCTTGCAGTACATCGTTGATCTCCACCACGCCGCGCCGTTGAATCCATTCCAGAATGGGTTTTCGATTTTTCCTGAGCGCGTATATGCTGATGCGCTGCATCTGCAATACCGCCATAAATGCCATTCCTCCCTTCGGAACCGGTCTGCGGGCCTGCCTATCCGACAAGCTCTGCGATAACGCTTGTGACCGCTTCCTTTTGTTTCTGTTTTGCGTGCGCGCGCAGCGACGCAATTTCCTGCTCCGCCTCCTTGGCAGCCTTGTCCGCGAGGGTGTCGCCCCGCTTGCGCGCTGCGAGCAAGGAGGCTTGCGCCTGCTTGTCCGCCTCCGCGGCCATATGCTCTACCGTCCGTTCTGCGTCTGCGCGTGCGCTTTGGAGGCACTCCTCCGCCTGCTGCACAGCGCTGCGTTCCATCTGTTCCGCTTTTTTCTCCGCTTCCCGGACGGCGTCAATTGTCTGTTGCGCCATAATGTCGTATCACCCCCTATTCCTGCTCGAATATGTATGAGGTTCCAAAGACGGAACCCTAGCAAATTCCAAAATTACATTTATTGTACATGAAAATAGAGGAAAGTGCAACAATATGGACCAACTTTTTTCGTAAATAATTTGTATTTTGTACAATCCAATCAAATTTTCTTATTGCTTGGTTTTTTTGTCAAAAAAACACCAGATCCCTCCCAAATCGCTCCCCAAAAATCAGACGAAATTTTCTTTGTTTCGTCAATAAATTTATGAAATTCGCGCCATTGCTTTCAGCGCGCTAAATCGGTATAATAAATAGTATTATAGTCTGCTCAAAGAAGCAGTAATTTATAGGAGGTTGCACCATTATGAAACGCGTATACAACTTTTCCGCGGGCCCCTCGATGCTGCCCGAAGCCGTCCTTCGCCGCGCTGCGGACGAAATGCTGGACTATCAGGGAAGCGGCCAATCCGTTATGGAAATGTCCCACCGCTCCAAGGTTTATGAGGGCATCATCGGTTCTGCCGAAAGCCTGCTCCGCGAAGTCATGAACATCCCAAATAACTATAAGGTTTTGTTCTTACAGGGTGGCGCATCCTCTCAGTTCGCTATGGTGCCAATGAACCTGATGACAAAGAGCGGCAAGGCCGACTTCGTAATCACCGGTCAGTGGGCCACAAAGGCTTATAAGGAGGCCGCCCGCTATGGTGAGGCAAATATCGTGGCCTCCTCCAAGGATCAGACTTTCTGCTATATTCCGGAGCTCGATCCCTCCACCTTCACAAAGGATGCGGACTATTTCCACATCTGCATGAACAACACCATCTACGGCACTAAGTTTACCACCTTGCCGGAGACCGGCGATGTGCCGCTGGTGGCGGACATCTCCTCCTGCATCCTCAGCGAGCCGATCGACGTGAGCAAGTTCGGCATCCTCTATGCGGGTGCACAGAAGAATATGGGACCGGCTGGCCTGACGGTGGTCATCATCCGCGAGGATCTGATCGGCCACGCGATGGACATCACGCCCACCATGTTCAACTATCAGACGCATGCGGACAACGGCTCCATGTTCAACACCCCGCCGTGCTACTCCATCTACATGTCCATGTTGGTGCTCGACTGGATCAAGAACACCATCGGCGGCCTTGACGAGATGAAGAAGCTGAACGAAAAGAAAGCCGGCTTGCTGTACGATTATCTCGACAATTCCAAGATGTTCCGCGGTACCGTTGTCCCGAAGGACCGTTCCCTGATGAACGTGCCGTTCGTCACCGATAGCGATGAATTGAACGCAAAATTTGTCAAGGAAGCCGAGGCCGCGGGCTTTGTCAACCTGAAGGGCCATCGTTCCGTCGGCGGCATGCGCGCATCCATCTACAACGCAATGCCGATGGAGGGCGTGGAGAAGTTGGTCGAATTCATGAAGAACTTCGAAGCGGCCAACGCGTAAGCGATTTGCCTACATAGTATAGCGGTAGGAAGATATTTTATTTTGAAAGATACAGGTGATCAACATGTATAATGTCAAATGCTTGAATAAAATTTCCCCCGTGGGCCTGACGCGCTTCGGCGCAAACTACACCTGCGGCGAGGACGTTGAGAATCCCGAGGCAATCCTGGTCCGTTCCGCTTCCATGCATGAGATGGAGCTGCCGGCGAACCTGCTCGCCATTGCGCGCGCGGGCGCGGGCGTGAACAATATCCCGTTGGATAAATGCAGCGAGGCGGGCATCGCCGTGTTCAATACCCCGGGCGCCAACGCCAACGCGGTAAAAGAGCTCGTAATCGCGGGCCTGCTGCTCTCCTCCCGCAAGATCGTCCCTGGTATCGAATGGACCAAGTCCCTCAAGGGCAAGGGCGCGGAAGTCGGCAAGATGGTCGAAAAAGGCAAGAGCCAGTTTGTCGGCCCGGAGATCAGCGGCAAACGCCTCGGCGTCATCGGCCTCGGCGCAATCGGCATCCTGGTGGCGAACGCCGCCAAGAGCCTGGGCATGGAGGTCTACGGCTACGACCCGTATCTGAGCGTCGACGCGGCATGGGGCCTTTCCCGTTCCACAAAGCACGCCCAGACGCTGGATGAGATCTATGCAAACTGCGACTACATCACCATGCACGTGCCGCTGACCCCGGACACCAAGGAGATGATCAACGCGGAGAGCATTGCCAAGATGAAGGACAATGTGCGCATCCTGAACTTTGCGCGCGGCGACCTGGTGAACAACGCCGATATTCTCAAGGCACTGGAAGACGGCAAAGTTTCCGTATACGTCACCGATTTCCCGAGCGACGAGATGCTCGGTGCGGAGGGCGTGATCGCAGTGCCGCATCTGGGCGCTTCCACTCCGGAGAGCGAGGATAATTGTGCGCGTATGGCCGCGGACGAACTCAAGGAATACCTGGAGAACGGCAATATCGTTCACTCTGTGAACCTGCCGAACGTCTCCATGCCGCGCGACCCGGCTTTCACCCGCGTATGCATCATCCACCGCAATGTGCCGAACACGATCAGCCTGCTGGCCGGCAAGCTGGCCGACGCGGGCATCAACATTGAGAACATGCAGAGCAAGTCCCGCAAGGACTATGCCTACACGCTTCTGGATGTGACCGGCGATTTCAGCGCCGATTCCGCCAGAAAGATGGAGGAGTCCGAGGACATTATCCGCGTGCGCGTGATCTAAGCAATTGCTGTTTTCAGATCAAATAAACAGGCCCGTCCGCTGTTCAAATGAACAGTGGGCGGGCTTTTTATCTTGGCCAGTTTGTCAAATTACGCTCAAATAGCTGAAATCCATTGCCAAGGGCAAGCTCAGCAGCCTTAGCATGAACGTGTATCCTCATATATATGCCTGCGGCATTTTGTATGTTCTTCAATAAGTC
>DBFXIC010000268.1:0-6682 GCA_048455095.1 Anaeromassilibacillus sp. | reverse complement strand
TTGAGATGATAATGTGATCAAAAGCATGACCGGCTATGGCAGATTCGAAGGGATTGTCGAGGGTCGGCAAATTACGGTGGAAATCAAATCAGTAAACCACCGCTATTTCGAGTTTTCTTCGCGCATCTCCCGTGGGTACGGATTCTTGGAGGAAAAGCTCAAAGGGTATTTGCAGGAATGGATTGCCCGAGGCAAAGTGGATGCGTATGTGTCCATTGAGGCCTTGGAGGATGCGGATGCGCAGGTGCAGGTAAACCACTCGCTGGCGGCCGGGTATGTCAATGCGCTGCACGAGCTGGCGGAGCGTTACGGCCTGCGAGACGACATTTCCGTGGGCACGGTTTCCCGCTATTCGGAGATTTTTTCGGTCCATAAGGCACCGGAAGACGAGGACGCCATCTGGAATGTAGTGCGCCAAGGCGCGGAACATGCGATGGAATCCTTTCTTGCCATGCGCGAGCGCGAGGGCCAGCGCATGATGGAGGACGTTTCCTCCCGCGCGAAAAAGATTCTGGAGCTGGTTGAAAAAATCGAAGAGCGTTCCCCGCAGACCGTGACGGAATATCAGCAGAAGCTGCAAACCCGTTTGGAAGAAATGCTGGCGGACGCAAAGATCGACGAGCAGCGCATCCTGACTGAGGCGGCGATCTTCGCAGATAAAATCGCGGTTGCTGAGGAGACGGTGCGGCTGCGCAGCCACTTTGACCAAATGCATCAGATGTTGGAATCCGGCGAGCCTGTCGGGCGTAAGCTGGACTTCCTTGTGCAGGAGATGAACCGTGAGGCGAATACCATCGGCTCAAAGGCGGTGGATTCTCAAATCGCTTATCTGGTGGTGGATATCAAGGCGGAGATCGAGAAAATTCGCGAGCAAATTCAAAATATTGAATAAAGATTGGCGATAGGAGGCATTTTGAACATGAAGCTTATCAATATCGGCTTTGGTAACATGGTTTCCGCAAACAGGTTGGTTGCCATCGTCAGCCCTGAATCTGCGCCAATCAAGCGTATCATTCAGGACGCCAAAGAGCGCGGTGCTTTGATCGACGCCACATATGGCCGCCGTACGCGCGCGGTGATTGTGACGGACAGCGACCACGTGATCCTTTCCGCTGTACAGCCAGAGACGGTGGCAAACCGTCTGAACGATCACGACGAGGACCTTGACGAAGAGGAGGAACTCGACGAAGATGACTAAAGGGCTGATGGTTGTGCTGTCCGGCCCCTCCGGAGCAGGCAAGGATACAATCCTTCACGCGCTGCTAGATCGGGACCAAAGCGTCAAGCTTTCTGTTTCCGCTACGACGCGGAAGCCGCGAGAGGGCGAGGTGGACGGCAGGGATTATTATTTCGTCACCCGTGAACAGTTCCTTAATATGCGGGAACGCGGCGAGGTGCTGGAGAGCGCCGAATACTGCGGCAATTTCTATGGAACGCCGGAAAAGCCGATCCGCGACTGGACGGCGGCCGGCAACGACGTGATCCTGGAGATCGAAGTGCAGGGAGGCGCGCAGATCAAGCAGAAATGCCCGGACTGCGTGGGAATCTTTATCCTGCCGCCTTCGGTGAAGGAATTGGAACATCGCCTGCGCGACCGTGGAACGGAGAGCGAAGAGGCGATCCAGAAGCGCCTGGATGCCGCACGCGGCGAAATTCAGCACGCAAAGGAATATGACTATGTGGTCATCAACGACACGGTGGACAACGCCGTGGAGGCCATCCAGCATATTCTTCGCGCGGAGAAGTACAGCAAATGCAGAAATTTCGATACGATAGAAGGAGTCCTGAACAATGATTAAACCGATCGACGACACCAATCTCGGAACGCATAAGAGCCGCTATTCCTTCGTGGTGGGCATTGCCAAACGCGCCCGTGAAATCGCAGGAGAAGCGGAAGAGAAGGGCGAAATCCTGATTGAAAAACCCGTGGATCTGGCGATGGAGGAATACGCGGAGCACAGATTCCAGATTGTCGAGACGCCGGAGCCGAACGACGACGATACGGAAATGTAATGTCCACCTTATTTGCCCGGGTGGCGGTGGAGAATACCGCCTATCACTTTGATAAAGCCTTTGACTACCTCGTCCCAGATGAACTTCTGGAGCGGGCAAAACCCGGCTGCAGGGCGCTGGTGCCATTTGGCGCTGGGAATACTCAGCGGCTGGCGATGATTCTGGAAATTTCCCTGGAAAATGAGACTCAAAATAAGATGAAACAGGTGGTGGCGGTGCTGGATGAAGCGCCGCTTCTTACTAATGAAGCCATTCAAATGGTCTACTGGCTTAAGGACCGTTGCTTTTGCACGCTGTTTGAAGCGGTAAAGCTCCTGCTCCCCACGGGGATTAACTACCGGCTTAAGACGGAATATGCGCTGGCGGGGGAGGAAATACCCGCGCTGGACTCCTTTCCGGAGGAAGAACGCGCTGTGCTACAATATCTCGCCGGACAGAAAAAGCCGGTGGAACGGGAAAAGCTGCTCAAGACCGTGGGGCTGTCGATAGATTGTAGCGTACCGGAGCGGCTCTTTAAACGTGGACTGCTCCAAAAGAGCGGTACAGCGGTGCGGCAGATCAAGGATGCGGCGCAGAAAATGGTGCGCATGACCGAACAGGAAGCGCTGCCCAAGTTGACGCCAAAGCAAAAGGCTGTCTGTCAGGTTTTGCGGGACGCGGGAAGTGCGTCTTTAAAAGAATTGTGCTACTTTGCCGGGGTGACTCCCGCTGTGGTGAACGCACTCGTCACAAAGGGTGTTGTACGCTATTATGAGGCGGAGGTTTACCGGAATCCCTATGACCGGGTGCAGGACCCGAAGGAGCAAAAAGAGATCGTCCTCTCCCGAGAACAGCAGGATGCCTTTCAAAACATGTTCACACAGTACCGGGCGGGAACAGGCGGAGTCTCGCTGTTGTTCGGTGTCACCGGCAGTGGGAAGACCTCCGTGTTTATGCGGCTGATCGACGAGGTGTTGGCGGACGGGAAGAGCGTCATCGTAATGGTCCCCGAGATCTCTCTGACGCCGCAGAGCCTCTCGCTGTTTCACCAGAGATATGGCAGACGCGTAGCGGTATTCCACAGCGGTTTGTCGCTCTCTGAACGTCTGGACGAGTGGAAGCGCGTGCGCCGGGGTGAGGTGTCCATCGCGGTGGGAACGCGATCGGCTGTATTTGCCCCGTTTGATCATCTGGGCCTCATTATTATGGATGAGGAACAGGAGCACACCTACAAGTCGGAATCCTCCCCGCGCTACCACGCGCGGGAGGTGGCAAAGTTCCGCTGTGTATATCATAAAGCGCTGCTAGTGCTCGCTTCGGCCACCCCGTCTATCGAGAGCTACTATTTTGCGCAGGCAGGGCGCTATACAATGAACCGGCTTTCCACCCGCTACGGTGGTGCAAAACTCCCGGATGTCCGCTTTGTGGACATGAATCGGGAACTGGAGGCCGGAAATGACAGCATTTACAGCCGTGCGCTGCTGGCGGAACTGGAAAAAAACATAAATATTCATAAACAGTCCATCATTTTGTTAAATCGGCGTGGTTACAATACATTTGTGATGTGTAAATCGTGCGGCAATGTGGTGACTTGTCCCAATTGCAGCATTTCGCTGACCTACCACGCGGCCAACCAGCGGCTGATGTGCCATTACTGTGGCTATTCGGTGCCGTTTTCCACGGAGTGCCCTACCTGTCACGAGGACAAGGTTCACTACGCGGGCTTCGGCACGCAGCGGGCGGAGGAGCAACTGCGGGAATTTCTTCCCGAAGCGCGCATTTTGCGGCTTGATACGGACGCCGCCATGACGCGTTTTGCTTATGAGGAGAAGCTGCAAAGCTTTGCCCGCGGGGAATACGACGTGATCGTCGGCACACAGATGGTGGCAAAGGGCCTTGATTTTGAGAATGTGACGCTGGTGGGCGTGCTCTCTGCGGATCAGGCGCTCTATGGCGACGATTTCCGCAGCTACGAGCGGGCATTCGATCTGCTGACCCAAGTGGCTGGACGGGCCGGGCGCGGGCAGTACGAAGGCGAGGCGATCATCCAGACCTTCACGCCGGAAAATACGGTGCTCTCCTTGGCGGCCCGGCAGGATTATCCCGCGTTTTACGAGGGGGAAATCGCTATACGCAAAGGTATGCTTTACCCCCCGTTTGCGGATCTCTGTGTGGTCGGATTTGTCGGAACGCGGGAGGAAAAGGTCGCCGCCGGCAGCGAAGCATTTTTGCGGATGCTGCGCGATCTGGCACAGGCGGAATATCCGCGGGAACCGATGCGTGTTTTGAGCCCTTCTCCCGCATTAATCAGCAAGGTCAGCAATAAATATAGGTATAAATTGATCGTGAAATGCCGGAACAGCCGGAACTTCCGTCAGATGATCTCCCGGCTGTTGGTCGCCTTTGCAAAGGATCGGACCTACAGTGATGTAACGGCTTTTGCGGATATGAATCCGGATATGATCTTATAGAGGGAAAAACGTATAGAATGGTTAAAAATTGAGAATTTAAACAATGGAGGAAATAAAATGGCGATTCGAAATATTGTAAAAGACGGGGACGAGATCCTTACAAAGGTCTGCCGCCCAGTTGAAAAATTTGACGAAAAACTGGGGGTTCTGCTGGACGACATGATCGAGACGATGAAAGCCGCGGACGGTGTAGGTCTTGCGGCGCCGCAGGTGGGCATCCGCCGCCGCGTGGTGGTTGTGGATGTGGGCAGCGGCCCGATCGAGATGGTCAATCCGGAGATCGTGGAGCAGAACGGAGAACAGGAGTGTGTAGAGGGCTGTCTGTCATTCCCAGGGCAATATGGCATCACTAAGCGCCCGATGCGCGTGCTGGTGCGCGCCCAGAACCGCGAGGGAAAGGCCTTTGAATTAGAAGCCGAGGAGCTTTTGGCGACGGCCTGCTGCCATGAGATCGACCATCTCAACGGCGTGGTTTTTAAAGCGCATGTCTCTCGGATGCTGACCCCGGAGGAATTGGAAAAGCTTCAGTGATTGAATCACGGATAGGATGATGAAAATTGCGGATGATTTTTATGGGGACGCCGGACTTCGCCGTTCCATGCCTACAAAGCCTGCTGGATGCCGGACATGAGGTATGTGCTGTCTTTACACAGCCGGATAAGCCAAAGGGCAGAGGATATACCCTGACGCCGCCGCCTGTGAAAGTGCTCGCGCTGGAACACGGATTGCCGGTCTACCAGCCCAAGACTCTGCGCACGCCAGAGGCCGTGCAGCAAATTCGGGAACTGTGTCCGGAATGCATCGTCGTGGTGGCCTATGGCAAAATTTTGCCAAAGGAGATTCTGGATATTCCGCCGTACGGCTGCATCAATGTGCATGCTTCCCTTTTGCCAAAGTACCGTGGGGCGGCGCCCATCCAGTGGGCGGTGCTCAATGGGGATGCAGAGTCGGGCGTCACAACCATGTATATGGCGGAAGGTCTCGATACCGGCGACATGCTCCTGAAGGCCAGCACAGCCATTGGCCCAGAGGAAACCGCCGGCGAATTGCACGACCGCCTTTCAGAGATGGGTGCAGAGCTGATCGTAAAAACATTGCAGGCGGTGCAGGATGGCAGCGTCCAGCGTATGCCCCAGGGTGATGCGGAAACGTGTTATGCCTCCATGCTGACCAAGGAGCTGGGCAAGATCGACTGGAACCGTCCAGCAGAGGAGTTGCACAATCTGGTGCGCGGGCTTTCCCCGTGGCCGGTTGCGGAGACCGTCTACCAGAGCAAGCGCCTGAAAGTTCATCGGGCGAAGATTGCCCCGGGCTTTGGCGGCGCGCCCGGCGAGGTCGCCCGCAGAAAAGACGCCTTTGTGGTGGCCTGTGGCGGCGATACGGCCCTGGAATTGGAAAGCGTCCAGTATGAGGGCGGGAAACGGATGGGCGGAAAGGAATTCCTCTGCGGGCACCGGCTCGACCAGGGCGCGGTTCTCGGAGGGAAAAAGGAGTAACGATCTATGGGATTTTACTATTTTGATTACAGGTCCTTTATCATCATGCTGCCGGCAGTGCTGATCTCGATGTATGCGCAGTTCAAGGTGAACTCTACGTTTCAAAAGTATTCACGCGTAAATACGGTACGCCGGATGACGGGCGCGGACGCAGCATACCGGGTGATGCAGTACGGCGGCGCTCAAGGCGTGCAGATTCAGCATATCAGCGGCAATTTGAACGATAATTTTAACCCGACGACGGGGATTATCAGCCTCTCGGACCCGGTCTATGACGCCACATCGGTTTCCGCCGTGGGCGTTGCGGCGCACGAGGCGGGCCATGCGGTGCAACATGCGCATGGGTATTTGCCAAATAAAATCCGTGCGGGTTTGGTGCCTGTGACGCAGATCGGCTCCACCTTAGCGATGCCAATGATCGTAATCGGACTGATCTTGCCCGTGCAGTATGATTTTATCGTGAACCTCGGCATTTTGCTCTACAGCCTGTGCGTCTTATTCCAGCTCGTAACGCTGCCGGTGGAGTTCAATGCGAGCGCCCGCGCGTTAAAAGCGCTGGACGAGACAGGAATCCTCTATCCGGAAGAGCTGGACGGAGCCAAAAAGGTGTTGCAGGCTGCGGCCATGACCTATGTGGCCGCGACGTTTGCGTCGCTGCTCTCCCTGCTGCGGCTGCTCCTGATCGCTGGGAACCGGAGGCGTGATTGATGGCGGATGCGAGAG
>DBFXIC010000267.1:0-8516 GCA_048455095.1 Anaeromassilibacillus sp. | reverse complement strand
CCAGTGTAACAATCCTCGGAAGCAGCCAACAGGTCTGTGAAAAGTCCTCCTCATTCGTAAGGGAAATGCGAATTCCAATGGTGCCTCCTTTCCTCGAAACAAGCCCGTCCGGGAGCATTCCTTCCACGGGAAAATCGCAGGAAAATCCAACGGGTTCTCCGTTGAGCAGCGCTGCGGAGACCGCCTTAGCGGCTTCGGGACGCATTACAAGGAAACCATTTTGAGAGGCCCAGGTGTCCACGGAAAACACTCCGTTTGCGTCTGTCGCGGTCGTGATGACCGCCCGCGCACCAATTTCTGATGCAATGTATTTTGCCAATATATTTGCTCCGCCCACATGACCGGAGACCAGGGGCACCGCAAATTGCCCGCAGTCGTCCACTGCCACGACTGCGGGGTCTGTGAACTTGCTGCACAGGTAGGGCGCGACGCTACGGACCGCGATCCCACAGGCACAGGCAAACACCAAGCCGTCCGCGTTCGAGAAGGCGCGCTCCGTCCACTGTGAAAGAGAGCCAAAGGCCAGAACACCTTCCCTGGCATATTTTTCAGGCGCGCTAACTTTGCAAACGTCTCCACGAGCACATAAAATTCCTGCAATCCGCAATGCCAACTGTACGCCCTTTGCTGTAAACGCGACGCATTCAATCCGCATGCGCGTCCCCTCCAGATTTTGCTGTGCGGTATCCGTGGGAAAAATCCGGTGCATAAAGTTTAGAGCGTTCATAGTCCTTGCCCAGAAATTCGCCAACTAAGATCAGAGCCGTTTTGGTAATCTCATTTTTCGCCGCCATATATGGAAGCTCGCCCACCGTACCGCGGATCACCTTTTCCTCTGGCCAAGTCGCCTTGTAGACGATCGCCGCCGGGGTGTCCTTTTCATAACCGCCCTTCAAGAGTTGTTCCTGCAGGGCGTCCAGATATGATGTGCTAAGAAAAATTACCATGGTTGCATTATGCGCCGCCAAACCCACCAAAGATTCTTTTTCAGGCACAGGAGTTCGGCCTGCCATACGTGTAATAATGACCGATTGGGAAACGCCCGGCAGCGTATATTCCGCCCGCAAGGCGGCGGCAGCCCCGCAAAAAGAACTGACGCCCGGCACAACTTCATATGCGACCCCTGCTTCATCCAACGCGTCCATCTGTTCGCGGATGGCTCCATAAAGGCATGGATCGCCCGTGTGCAGGCGCACAACATTCTTTCCAGCGCGTTCTGCTGTCAAAAGAACATCCAGCACTTCTTCCAGCGTCATGCGGGCGCTGTCGTATACTTCACAGCCCGGCTTTGTATAGGTGGTCAGGATCTCAGGATTGACCAACGATCCGGCGTAGACCACGGTATCCGCTTGTTCCAGAAGACGTGCTCCCCGCACGGTGATCAGGTCCACCGCGCCAGAGCCCGCCCCTACAATATGAATCACGCTGTATCCGCTCCTTTCAGACGCTCTATTAGCGTTCCCGCATGGGCAGTTTGCCCCAATTGGCCATACACGTTGGAAAATAGAACCGCTCCGGTCATCAACTTTCCGTGGACGCGTGCGTCCATATAGAAATCAATTTTTGTCATCAAACTGTTCAGGACAGGCGATAAGAGAGCACTCTCTGAAAGCTGACTGAACGCTTCATCCGTCGTGATACAGCCCATCAAATGTTCTGCCAGTTCTTTGGAACCGCCGCAGAGCGCCGCATGTGCCGTCAAAATTTCCATGCGGGCGTCCGCAAAGCGGGAATGCGTATTCATCACGCCCCCAGCGAGCTTGACCAGCTTTCCTGCATGCCCGACAAGAAGGAGCCCCTCCAGTCCAAATTCCACTGCCATGTCCAACAGATCGCCGATATAATTGCTGCACTGAACCGGACGGCAGGCAAGTTGCATTTGTTCCTGAAGGAACGTTTCCCCGTAGTTGCCTGGAACCGCCGCAACAACGCATGCGCCGGAGGCACACAATTGCTTTAATTCCGTGCGGATAGTCTCTATCAGCGCTCGCTCGCTCATCGGCTCTACAATGCCGCTGGTGCCTAGAATGGAGATTCCCCTTACGATTCCCAGCCGCGGATTAAACGTTTTTCCGGCAAGTTTTTCCCCGTCGGGGACAGAGATTGTCACGTGCCACCCGCCGGCGTATCCATATTCCGCGCTGATTTCCCGCAGACAGTCGGAAATCATCTTTCGAGGACCGGGATTGATCGCGGCTTCCCCGACCGCACAGGAAAGTCCTGGACGCGTGATGCGGCCGACACCTTGTCCGCCGTCGATCAGAATTCCTTCCGTTGTCCGACTTACCTCTGCAAATACCAAAACGCCGTCTGTCGCATCTGGATCATCCCCGCTATCCTTCTGTACGGCGCAGCGTACAGATTCATCAGAACGGTGAATGCTCTGGACAGACAATTCCAGCAGAATACCCTTCGGTGTTTGCAGTCCGATCTGCTCTACTGCGTGGCCGGAGAGTAGCATTTTTGCAGCCGCCTTTGTGGCCGCTGCCGCACACGATCCGGTGGTATAGCCGCAGCGTAGTTTTTGCTGGCCGTAATGGACGTATTCCTCCAGCTTCATAATGCCCCTCCGTAAAATCAAAAACGCCATTCAGTAACTCGCATTACCGAATGGCGTGAGTGGCGGACTCCTACAGGCGCAACCAAAGCGCGCCATTTTGTCCTTTCAACCACGCGCGCTCCAGTACCGTGGAGTCGCATGAAACAATATAGGCAGGTATTCTGGCTCATACATCTTTGCAGCGCTCCGCCTTCCCGGTTACCCAGTGGCTTATCGGAGTGCGCTCCGTATTCACAGCAACGGACTTGCGCGGGAATTCCACCCGCTTCCCTTTTCAGCCGCTCCTATGCGGAGCGACACCTATATCCTGTGCATTATTGTAAACGGATTTCTATATTTTGTCAACCAAGGCGGTCAATATGTACATCCATCTGCGGGAAAGGAATGCAAATTCCCGCTTTGTCAAACGCCAGCTTTACCTCTTCCTGCATCTGATAATACAGCGTCCAATAATTTTCTGTTTTACACCAGACGCGTACTAGCATTTGAACGCTGCTGTCCTGATGCGCCTCTACCGCGACCATAGGCTCGGGTTCTTTTTCCACCAGGGGATTTTTTTCCACCAAAGAGAGAAGCAATATCTTCACTTTTGCAATGTCGTCGCCGTACCCGATGGAATACCGTAGATCCAGTCGACGTGTCTCCATTGCAGAGTAGTTGGTGATCGTACTGACTGTTACCTTGGAATTTGGAATGACAATTTCTTTGTTGTCAAACGTGCGCAACGTAGTAAACATGATTTCAATTCGCTCTACCGTCCCTTCAACATTGTCCAGCGACAGATAATCCCCCACAGCAAAGGGCTTTGTAAAGACAATTTGCGCGCCGCTGGCGATGTTGGCCATGTTTTCCTTGAGAGCAAGGCCAATTGTTACGCCCGCCGTGCCAACCACAGCGAGCATGGAATTGATATTTACCCCCAATTGTGCCAACGCCGTGATACAAACGATCACTTTAATAGCCGCATTGATCAGAGAACCGATGAATGTGATAATACCGACTTCCGTGCGGGTGCGCAACATAGCGCGTTTGATCAGCTTGACGGCGATATTGCTCAGCCACCATCCAACGGCCAAAATAATGACCGCGCCGAGCAGATCGGGCAATGTCGCCTTTCCCCATGTAAGAAAGCTGTTCCACAATGTTTCAGCCGTCGTCATTTTGTCTGCTGCTGTTTCAGTTGCTCCCATAAATGCACCTCCTGAGAATCCATTCAGTTTTTTACTGGTTACTACTATATCGGAATTCCTTCCAATGTACAAGGTGTTGGAGAAAATTTCTTCCCAATATTTGTAGAATATGTATATGTTTTGCAAATTATATTGCGTTTTTTATAAATAAATGATATAGTATAAATAAATCCACAGCGATTCACATATGTAAGGTGATGGTACAGCGTTCACACGGCGCAGTGTGCCGTTTTAGACGAGGAGCTGTGGCTTAAAATTTTTTCCAGCGATGGAGAATGGAGGCAATTATGGAAAGTAGAGCGATTAAAATCAAATCCCCCAAGAACAGCAAAATTTCAATCAAAGTGATTCCGGGACATTTCGCCACTAATCACTCGCATATCAATTACTATATTGACATGACAAGTATCAAGCATCGCCATGCGATGGCATATGAAGCTGCGGCGACGATCGCAATGAAATATGAAAACAATACGATGGTGGACACAATCGTCTGTATGGATGGCTGTGAGGTAATCGCCGCTTTCCTGGCGCACTATCTCTCCAAATCCGGTATCATGTCCATGAACGACAAGAGCGACATATGTGTCATCACACCGGAATTCAACACAAACGGACAGATGATTTTCCGCGATAATATTCAGCAGATGATTTGGGAAAAAAACATTCTGCTTTTGGTAGCCTCCGCGACCACTGGGAAAACCATCAATCGTTCTTTGGAATGCATTAAGTATTACGGCGGCAACGTTGTTGGTATTTCTGCGATCTTCAGCGCCATTACAGAAATGGATGGGGTCCATATCGACAGTATTTTTACCTCAGACGATGTGCCGAACTACCAGACCCATTCCTTTAAGGATTGCCCGGACTGCCAGCAAAAGCGCAAGATCGATGCAATCGTGAACAGCTATGGATATTCAAAGATTTAAAGATGCATTGTGACGAAGGCCTCGAATGCATTTTACAGAAAAAATCAATAAAACGAACGATGGCGCTCTTTACGGTTCTTTTTGATCCGTAAAAAGCGCCATTTTCATAGGAAGAAAATCCTTTTACGTTTAAGTGGATCTCTTTCTATAAACAAATCCCGCTGCCATGCAAACCTGCACAATAGCGGGACAAGATTATTTGTTCGTATGGAACTTCTATACTGCAACAACTCATTGATAGGAACGTATGGCATCCACTGCATCTTCAATATATTTGGACATCGTTTTTTCCACAATGCCTGCCACGTGTACGCGGCACTGTTCCACCGGAATCAGGACCTTTTGCGCTTGGCTTGTAGAAACAGCGGCCGCCATAACCGGGGTGATCTCCCCCCACATGGCATTTGCCACCAGAATGCCAATAGGCCCTGCGATGACATCCGAAGTGCGCGCATTACAAATTACGGCATTTTCTCCGGTCGCGCCAACATCTGCACCTGCCTTAAGCATGGCAGATGTTGCGATGGAGTTGGCTCCCACAGCAATAATCTGTGCTTTGGGGAGTTCCGCCCGCAGCCGTTCAATCAAATTTTTTCCGATGCCTCCACCCTGTCCGTCGATCACAACGATCTGCATGGCTGTTCCCCCCTCTGTGCGATTTATTTGTGATAGAGCTTCTTGGTCTGATACTTCGGTTCACACGTCAGGTTGACGCCGAGCTTGCGGAAAGTGGTCTCGTCCACCTGAGATAGGATTACAGAGGAATGCGCCTCACAGCCGCGTAGCTTCGGAAGCTGACGGAGCGCCAGTTCCGCAGTCGGGTTGGTCGCGGCGCAGATGGAAAGCGCAATCAAAATCTCATCCGTGTGCAGACGCGGGTTCTGATTTCCAAGATGCTTTGTCTTTAGATTCTGAATTGGCTCGATCACGATGGGGGAAATCAATGGCATGGTATGGCTGATGCCGCCAAGACGCTTGAGTGCGTTCAGCAGAACTGCAGCGGACGCCCCCAACAGGGAGGACGTTTTTCCTGTGATGATCTCCCCGTTTTCTAGTTCCAGCGCCGCTGCGGGCATACCTGTTTCCTCTGCGCGGTCGAGCGCCGGACGAACCACGTGACGGTCTTCCACCGTAACGCCTGCTTGGTTCATCACAAGCTCCAGCTTGTACACCACTTCTTCGGAGAGGCGGCCTTGGCGCTGTTCACATGTTGCATGGTAATACCGGCGAATAATCTCCTGTTTGGACGCTTCCCGGCAGATTTCGTCGTCAATGATGCAATTCCCCACCATGTTGACGCCCATATCGGTCGGAGATTTATAGGGGCTGCTCCCCGCTATCTTCTCCAGAATCGCATTCAAAACCGGGAACACCTCCACATCGCGGTTATAATTCACGGTCGTCTCGCCGTATGCTTCCAAATGAAACGGATCGATCATATTGACGTCGTTCAAATCCGCTGTTGCCGCTTCATACGCCAGATTGACCGGATGCTTGAGCGCCAGATTCCAGATGGGGAAAGTTTCAAATTTTGCATAACCGGCCTTTACGCCGTGCTCGTATTCATGGTACAGCTGGGAAAGGCACGTCGCCATCTTTCCGCTGCCCGGTCCCGGTGCCGTCACCACCACCAGCGGACGGCTGGTTTCCACATACTGATTCTTGCCGAATCCCTCGTCGCTGACGATATGCGGAATATTGGACGGATATCCTTCGATGGGATAGTGCAGATACACCTTTACACCGAGCTTTTCCAGATGGTTTTTAAAAGCGTTCGCAACGGCCTGTCCTGCATACTGTGCGATGACAACGCTCCCCACATAGAGGCCGATATCGCGGAACGCGTCGATCAAGCGCAGGACGTCCGCGTCGTAGGTAATACCGATGTCGCCACGGATCTTGCTCTTTTCAATATCTGCTGCGTTAATCACGATGATGATTTCTACCTCATCGGAAAGGTGAAGAAGCATCTTCATCTTGCTGTCCGGCTGAAATCCCGGCAGTACACGCGAAGCATGAAAATCATCAAACAATTTCCCGCCCATCTCGAGGTACAATTTATTGTCAAACATGGAAATGCGCTCTAAAATATGCCGCGATTGTGTCTCTAAATATTTGTCGTTGTCAAACCCTACTGCTTTCATGTTCTACCTCTCTCGTCTATTCCCTTTGAAACCGCAATAATATTCATATTATAGTAAAACCCGGGAGGGAATGCAACTTCCTGCCGAAAGATTCTTAAAATTTAGCGTTTCCAAAATTCCTGTACCGCCCGTTCCAGTTCCTCTGCGTTCCGCACAGTGCGGAATCGCCGCCAATGCGGCGGAAACAGTTCCCGGTAGGACGAGGTGGAAAAACGATTGTCGATCAAAACCACCACTCCACGGTCTTGTTCTCCACGGATCACACGGCCCGCCGCCTGCAGGACCTTGTTCATCCCAGGATATTGATATGCAAACGAAAAGCCCATCCCGTTGGTCTTATCATAGTATTCGCGCAGAATCTCCTGCTCTGCGTTTATCTGGGGCAATCCCACGCCAACAACCGCCGTTCCGATCAGCCGTTCTCCACGCAGATCGATCCCCTCGGCGTAGATGCCGCCTAGTACGCAAAAGCCCAGTAGGGTTTCCGCATTTTCTGTATCAAACCGGTCAAGAAACGCCATTCGTGCTTCTTCATCCATTCCAGCGGTTTGTAGAAGTGTCCTTACATCGGGATAGCGTTCTTGGAACACACGATATACTTCGTTCATGTACGGATAAGATGGGAAATATGCCAAATAGTTTCCTTTTTTTCCAGACAGCATGGCATAGAGCAGCTCCGTAACCGGAAGAAGGCTTCTTTCACGGTCTCGATATTTGGTGCTGATACGATCCGCAACCAATAGCTCCATATTTTGAGGATCAAAGGGCGACGGCAATGCGTACTTTTTCGCCGCCTCATCCCCACCAAGCACCTCTGCAAAGTAGTCTAGCGGAGAAAGCGTTGCGGAAAACAGAATAGACGAATTTCCGCGCTTCATCGCGATATCGAGCAGTGCGGAGGGATCAAGACAGAGCAGTTTTACTTGCACCTCGCTGCCGTTCACCGTCGTATAGGTGACGTAATGCTCGTCATACAGCTCTGCAATCCGCAGAAAAAACAGCGTGTCAAAATAGAGCTGCAGCACAAGCGGGTCGGCTTTCGTGCTGCGATGTTCTTCCGCCCATTCCTCATAGCAGGAAGTAAAACGGTTCAATGTGGTTAAGAGCTCTTTAGGTGCTTCTGCCTGCGTAAGCGTGTGCGTTTCACCGCATGCCTTGCGCAGGGAAATCATCTCGGCATTGACCGCGTTCAGCGCACGAAAGAGCTTTCGCTCCTCTTTTCCCACCAATTTTTTTCCTTGCAGCACAGAGGATTTTCGCAGGGAGGCGGAATACATATTGCGCGCCCGGTCGACCAGATTATGTGCCTCGTCCACCAAAAAGACGTATTCGCCCGGGGCATCGCCGAAGAAACGCTTTAAATAAACCACGGGGTCGAACAGGTAATTATAGTCGCCGACAATGGCATCGCACCACAGAGAGGCGTCAAGAGAGAGCTCGAACGGACACACCCGGTATTTGTGTGCACAACATTCTATAGCCTGCCTCGTCACAGATTCACAATCGTTCACCAGCTCATAAAGGGCTTTGTTTGCACGGTCGTAATATCCGTTTGCATAGGGGCATGATTCCGGATTGCAGTCGCGTTCTTCCAAGAAGCAGACTTTGTCCTTGGCCGTCAGGGTAATGGTTTTAAGCCGCAGTCCCTTTTGGCGCATCTGATCAAAAGCATCCTCCGCCGCTTTACGCGTCA
>DBFXIC010000266.1:0-2777 GCA_048455095.1 Anaeromassilibacillus sp. | reverse complement strand
CTCTTTGAAATAGCGGGAGACGAACGGAGCAGGACGGTCGAAATGCTCCGAGAGTGCATTTACATTCAGCGCAGCATCCGAATAGTTGGCTTCTATGTAGTCCCGCATCTCCAGATACAGGCGGCCTTTTTCATCCGCTGCCGCCTCCTGTTCGGAGGCACGTACTGCTTGGCAGACTGTGCCTGCCAACCGGCAAAGCGCCTGCTCCATCGCCTCGGTGCTGCCACGGCGGGCGGCCTCCATAACGCGATTTTGATTTTCGGCCAGCTCGGGATCATCGCTCCGCTGTTCGCCTGCACGCACGATGGTCGACATGATCTTACTCACCAGGAACTGCATGCCTGCAGGGCTCAAGTAGTTTTCCTGGTTTTGGCGCATCAACGCTTGAATCTGTGTACAGGCCTCGCCTTCATTGCCGCTGCGCACAGCCAGATGCAGCTTATTCTCCGTTTCAACCGGATAGCGTACTGTCGTGTCGCCGGGCTGTACCTTCAAGTCGCTGTAAAATATCGTACCGGTATCCTGCGTGCGTTGCTGATATTGATAGACACGGCATACCTCGCGGTAAGCTTTATATACCCCATCAAGACCAGTGTGCCCACTGCTTACGGCAATGTCATAGCGAAACTCAAAATGCCGGGTCAAAAAGCTGCGACAGTATTCATAGCTCCACAAAATGCTTTCAAGCATCTCTGGGTCGTCCTTCTCGGTCCAAATAAAGTAAAGCTGCATGCCGCCTTCACGGAAGCAAAGGTTCTCCAGACTGCGGCTCGTAAGATTTTCTCTGGTTACATTCTGGAGTATGAACCACTGCATCTCATATATTTTGTCAGGATCCTTCTCGTTCGCAAGATCCTGTTCCTGCAGGCGGTAGGCCAGAAGATAATACTGTTTTGCCCTGTGGATCGGGAAGCCGAGATTTTCCAGCTGGTCTGTATCGGCCTCGTTTGCCGCATCTGCGTTCGTTATCATCGCGTGAAACTGCTCACGCAGCATCACGGTGCGCTGCTGTTCAATGAGATCGGAGCTTTCGACATTATCCTGCACAAGCTTCTGTACGCGGCTGTCAATATAGGCGAAGGCATCGGTCAGATTTTCCTCCGGGTCAGCCGCATTGCCACGGTGCAGCACCTGCACGATGTTGCGCAACTTCAAATAACGCTTGGCTGCGCTGTTGGCAATAACCGCTACCGTCAACAGCAGGTAGATGATGACAACAACAGCCAAAAGCTTCTGTATATCAATGATTTTCGATGCAAAAGCCTGTTCCTTCAGAATGACTGCAATATCCCAGTTTTCGTAAGTGGAAGAAATGATTGAAATGTATTCTTCCTTGCTCGTTCTATGAGCCGCTTCGTCAAACTTACGGCTTCCGCTGCTTTTAATCAGCTCTGTGACAGCATTTTCCGTTGCCTCAGGGAGTTCATGGTTAGCAACCAGCACACCGTTGTTGCGGTCATTGATACACAGTGTATCGTTATTCAGCCAATCAGAGGCCTTGAACAGATCCTCCAAATCAACGATCATAACCGCCACTGCCTTATCAGGCTCTCGGCTTGTGATGTTCAGCGGACGCATCAGAACCAGATAGTTTTTGCTATCCTTGCCCTGTACAACAGGTTGAAATACCCGCGTTGTCACTAAGTTCTGCTTCAATATTTCCATCCAATCCTCATAGCTGATGTCATAAGCCTCCAGCACAAGGTCATAAAATCGACGGCTTTGCCCGTATTTCGTGTTGGATACTATCGCATCCGTGGACGGAAAATAGAGAAAGTATGCATCCCCTATACCGTAGTTGATGACATCTGTAGAGATTTTCCTCGTAAGCATGTAGTAATCATACCGTGGAATATCATCATAGTCATCCGTCTGACGTACGGCCTCAATGGCCGCTGTGCTACTCTCTTTTGCTGTGATGTTGCGTAGCAGCTTGACCTTCTGATCCAGCCAGACCCGCGTCATATCCAGCTGGATGCCGTTCGTGTATTCCAAATTGTCCCGCAGCACATCAAGATATCTGTACCCGGATGCCAAAAGCAGCGTCAGGGCAATAACAGCAATCAGCAGATAGGAAAGGCACCACTGCAAAAACATCTTTGTAGGGGCCCACTTTTTCTTTTCAGCCACGTTTGTATACTCCGTTTCTTCGGCTTAGCTTCTGCTGCGGGCAGCTGTTATTTTGTGACCGGTTCCTTGCAATGCTCCTGCAGTTTCTCAAGGAACAAATCTCCGTTCACAGGGATGTCGACCCATTCGCCGTTCAGCCAACTCGAAAGGTGAATAGCGTTGGAAATCTGCAAACCACGGATGCCCTCGGCGCCGGGGGCAATGGGCTTTGCACCTTTCAGGATGCAGTCACAGAAATTGTTGATAATACCCGGGTGGGAGGTGTAGGTGCCCTTGATGGGAATCTTGCACTCCCACACTTCCGGCTTGCCAAGACCACTCTTGTAGGTGGCATTGAATTCCGGTTCCGGAATACGCAGACGGTAGAAGGTAAGCTCGTTATTTTCAACTACAATTTTACCATTTGTCCCGTCAATTTCCAAACGATTTGTACCGGGGGCATCCCCTACTGTCGTAATGTAGCAGCCTGTCGCACCGTTTTCGTATTCGACAAGGGCATATAGGTCGTCCTCGACCTCGATATTGCGGTGCTTTCCGTAGTATACCTGTGATTTTACGCGCTTAGGAATGCCGCACATCCACTGCCATAAATCAAGATTGTGGGGATTCTGGTTCAGCAGCACGCCGCCGCCTTCGCCTGCCCACGT
>DBFXIC010000265.1:0-5274 GCA_048455095.1 Anaeromassilibacillus sp. | reverse complement strand
CGCAGATAAGCGTTTTCCTTTACGGTAAGATCACCATCAAAACCAGATGCCAATTCCAGCAATGCCACGACTTTTCCACCGACTGCAATACTTCCGCTCGTAGGAACCATGATGCCACTGACTGCTTTAAGCAAAGTCGACTTTCCTGCACCATTGACTCCAACGATCCCTAGCATATCACCACGTTCCAGCTGAAAGGATACATCATTTACCGCAAGGAACTTTTTTATCTCATATTTTCCAGTCAAATGACGCATCACATATTCCTTGAGTCCAATATCCTTAAAATCTCCCGTCATGTAACTGATTGTCACATGCTGCGCCTTAATCATCCAATCGCTCATTGCTATCCTCGCTAGCCTGTTTTTTATAAATATTTTATAAATAATAGAGGAAACGTTGGTTGTTCTTCTTATAAACCAAAGCTCCAATGGCAAATGAAAACGCTGCATACAGCAAACACAGTCCATGAAATGCCAAGCTGGGTATGTTCCCGTCCAAAATGATTACACGAAAATATTTTATATACACATAAAGGGGATTAAGCAAAAACAGCCTCTGCACAAATACGCTGTAACCATCAACCGGGTAAAAGATAGCAGACATATACATTAGTATCATCGTGATAACGTTATAGAGGTACTGCATATCCCGAAAAAAGACATACATTGCCGAAAGGATCAGCCCCATCCCAACATTAAATATAAGTAAGCATGCGATGGGGAACAGCAGAAAAATGAATCGCCATGTAAACAGCACCCCATCAATAGCTACAAAGATGAACATCACAACAAGCGTCAAGGCAAAATTCAAAAGCGACGTCATGTTGCTGGACATGACAAACAGATATTTCGGAATGTTGATTTTATTAATAACCGAAGCATTTTGCATCAGCGCAATCATGCCAAGTGTTGTTGATTCCCGAAAGTAGCCAAACACCAGATTGCCAATAAACAGGTATGTCGTGTAATGTTCAATATTGCGGCCAAAAAAATTGGTGAACACCACTCGCATAACCAGCAGTGTCAGCATCGGAGACAGCACACTCCAAAACACGCCAAGTACCGTACGTTTATATTTTTTTTTAAAATCCCGAATTGCCAGCTGCGAAAAGAGAAAACTGTATTTTTCCCATTTTTCCACCAGCCTACTTAGTTTCCTAAACACGCTTTCTTCCTCCTGCTCTCGTCTGGCCATCTGATTTGCGGATTAAAGCGCCTACCTTGCTTTACGCCTTGCATCAACGCACGGAAGCGCCGCTTTTTGAGTCCGCGTCCCAAAAACAGAATACGACCAAAGTTCAGCAAGCACTTTGGCCAATAGTAAGCGAAGCCCTTCCAGCCTTCCTGGCGATATAGGTATCGCTCGTTTCGATAAGCATAAACATATCGTTCAATGCGCTCAGGCATATCTAATGCAATGTTTGACCCAACATTTTGGGATGTCATATGTATCACGTGGCTGTCGCGCACCCAGTAGCACGGCAAGCCGGCACGCACCGCAATGCGACGCGTATATTCTATATCATCACCCCATATAAAAAATTCGGGGATAGGCAATCCTACCTTCGCAACAGTCGTTGCAGGAAGCAATATTGATACAAAGCTAGCCTGCTGCAGGGGCACTAAACCCGTTGTTGCCATCCGTCTGGATGATGGCTTTGGCTCGTTCATCTTACATATCGAGTCGTCAATCCAACGTACCTCACTGTAAAGGAATCCGAATGCACCTTGCAACTGCTCATCCGCAGCCAGCAAACGAGCAAGTGCATCTGGAGCAGGCATCACATCGTCATCCATCAACCAAAAACGTTCGTAGCCAGCCTCATATGCCAGCTTTATCCCTGTATAAAATCCTCCGGCCCCGCCAGTGTTCTCTGCCATATGGTAGACCTTCACATCATGCTGAGCGCGCAGGTATTCTGCAGTACCGTCTCGACTATCATTGTCAATCACCAAAATATCGCAATCGGCGCCCTGCTGCATTTGTAAGCAGGCAATGCAGCGACGCAGCAGCTCGCATCGATTGCAGGTCGTAATAATAGCAGCAACGTTTTGACTGGACAAGAGTACACCTCCCCCGCCTATAGTGCATAGCTCAACACTTGATGACGCGTAGTTTACGTCCCAAAAACATGGAACACTTTCGTAACCAATGTTGGCTTTCCAGATGTATTACTGGACACTCCCTTACCCGAAGGGACTGATGATTTAACCACACGTCAAGCAATCGCTCAGCAACATAGCCAAAGACTCGCTTATCCCTGGAGGTGTATCCAGACGTGTCCAGGCACTTCTCTAGTTCAAACAGGATGCCAAATAACCATTCCGAATACTCCTCAAAAGGTTTCTTGCGCATAATGAACATGTTGAAGCGATGTCCGCTACGACGAGCCATAATCACATCCCAGTCGGGCAAATATTCAGGATGTTGTTCGCTTAGTATTTGTCGAGTAACCACAAGATCCCTTTCGTGATGGGCGTGTACATACTGTGAATAGTTTGTTTCAATCCAGTAATGTCGTTTTTTAGGCACAATTATGTCATGATCCTGCATGCGAGTCTCTAGTTCCGCCCCGCTCAGGATGCGCTTGTATGGGCTTCCCAAACCTCTGCGGCCAAAATACCTGCGATAATGACATAAGCCATAGATATCAGATTCAATATTTTTCCATAGCCAGTAATGCCCCGTCAGCTCACAGAAAGCAGGATTTTTAGTGCTAATATTATCCCCTTCGTCATCCCGCTGCCAAACAAGCGTAGATGCTTTTTGGCCTGCCGCGCCTACAAGCAACGGTAGATAGGCTGTATCCTTCGGCATCCAGTACGACTTGTGTGCCGCAATGATGATGGTTTGTTTCATTGTTATATATCTTCCTCGTAAATTAGGTAGTACAGTTTCTCTGCTTCGAAGGATAGTCATTGGCTTCATAAAAGCGCTTTGCTACTCTGGTTTTGGATGAATGATCACCGTCTTAGAAGTTTCTAACAACTCTATCGCCACATTAGTATTTCTGACGGTTATACGCAAGCAATTGAACATTCATTATATATCCCCCTCACTTATGATTTATAGTAAGAGGTCTACAGTCGAACGGCCTGCAATTTCTTTATGTCCTTTGTTGTGGCTACCGTTTTTCAACCACCTCGTAGGTCAGCCAGATCTGTCGAATCACTCCCGTGCCCCCCAAAGCAACGAGAAAAGACCTTCGTCGCCGGTCCATCCGCAGAATAGTGCCATGCAGCTGTCTGAACAGTCCGTCCGTAATTTCGATCCAATCACCAATCTGAAGCGCTTTCATTGGCTTGATTTCCCCTCGATTGCGCCAAATCCAATCCGCAAATTCCAAATCTTTTCCGATCAACTCATCACACCCCGGCTCATAGCTCAGAACACGAATGACATCTCTAACTGCTACCAGCTCATCATGGCGCACCTGTCCTTCATCAGAATATACGAAGACATACCCGGGAAGCAGTAGTTTTTGCATTTCAACCCATTGCCTACCGCTTCGTACCAGCGCTGTTCTTGTTGGAAAGATGGCACAGCCCCAACCATTTCTGTGCACAGCCTCCACAACATTTTCCTCTTTCCCGGCCACGCAGAACAAGCATCTTACCGTATGATATCCGTTCATGCCGTTCTCTCAACCCTTTCCTTCTCCATAAAAAAGGGTATGCTTCGCCGTCCGCTTTTGCGCGGTTTTTCTTCCATATATCAGGCGTTTCCCATCGCCGCGCAATCCACAGCGACCGATGTTCCAAGCCCTCCTGACCACACCAAGAGGAATATAAAACATGCCCCAGCCCCGTAGTCTTCAAGGTTCAGGGTTCAGGGGCAATGTTTTGATGTGATTCCCCTATCCGCGCCTTCCGTCTCAGAAGCAGATGCTGCTATGCGCGCTTCAAAAGCCGCAGGCACCGCGCGGCGAGCAAGAGGAATGGCCTTCTAAACACTAGAATGGCCTTCTCCCACCCTTACTTTATTATATTCTCAATCGCTTAAAGTGTCAATAAAATGCAGTTTTTGCTGGTATATTCTATTACTGCACTCAACAGGTCTGCGAATAGACTCTACCTGCATATTGAGCAAATTGCCATCTAAATGGCGGACTATGAGAAGCTATATGCAAAACGGTGATCTGAAGGGAACTATCGGATGAGAGTATACGTTACAGGCGTCTGCGGCTGCAGGGCCATGGCGTGATGAATGAGCCAGCGCGCGCTAGCACTCAGGAATCGGTAGCGGTCTCGCGCCCGTTTGCAGCAGTGCACAGGACGGAAGCACGGTATGCACCATGCCATATGAGCGGCTGGACATCACGGATGCAGAGGCGGTGCGGGAGAACCTTCTACGCGCGCGTCCCGATACGGTGATTCACTGCGCGGCATGGACGGCGGTGGATGCGGCCGAGGAAGCAGAGAATCAGGAAAAAGTGCACGCCATCAACGCGAGCGGCACGCGGCACATCGCGCAGACATGTCGGGAGCTGGGTTGCAAGCTAATGTACATCAGCACGGACTATGTGTTTGACGGTCAGGGTGAAGATCCGTGGCAGCCGGACTGCGAGGACTATGCGCCGCTGAACTTGTACGGCCAGACCAAGCTAGAGGGTGAGCTGGTAGTGCGCGAGCTGGTGGAGAAGTACTTCATCGTGCGCACTGCGTGGGCTTTTGGCCTGAGTGGAGACAACTTCATCAAAACCATGCTGCGCCTTGGGCAGACGCATTCCACCCTGCGCGTAGTCAATGACCAGGTCGGCACGCCGACCTATACGCTGGACCTGGCGCGGCTGCTGGTGGACATGATCGAGACGGACAGGTACGGAACCTATCACGCCACCAACGAGGGCGGCTACATCAGCTGGTATGACTTTGCCTGCGAAATCTTCCGCCAAGCGGAGATGCCTGTGACCGTACAACCCGTGACGACGGCGGAGTACGGCCTATCGAAAGCCGCCCGCCCTTTTAACAGCCGGCTAGATAAATCCAAGCTTGTGGAAAACGGCTTTGTGCCGCTGCCCCACTGGCGCGACGCGCTGGGAAGGTATCTGAAAGAGATGCTAAAAATCCAGTGAATCGCCGTTTTAATAAAATTCTGATCTTTTCTAAAAGCCTCCAATGCGTTGCAACTTAAAGCACCGCATTGGAGGCTGATTCTTTTATACGACAGAATTACCTGCCGAAAGCGGCTTCTGACCCCAAAAACGAATTTTCTGTAAACTTTCTCATATCCCCCTTCCAAACGCCTCCTTTTTTCTCCTTGTATTATGAG
>DBFXIC010000264.1:0-9186 GCA_048455095.1 Anaeromassilibacillus sp. | reverse complement strand
GAAAGTACGCCCGCTGCGGTCAGCGAGAGCACGCCAGACAATTCCGTGCCGGAAAGCATTCCCGCGCAAGGAAACGACGTTCCAACCAGTACAGACCCGCCAGAGGAGAACCAAGGTGCAGCAGACAGCAGTTCCGAACCGAAAAGTGAGAGCACGCCGGAGAGCGAAAATATACCGGACAGCACTTCCGCGTCGGACAGCGAAAGCACACCGGACAGCAGCTCTGTGCCGGAGAGCGAGAGCATGTCGGACAGCGATTCCGCATCCGGCAGCGAAAGCACACCGGATTCGGAGAGCGACAGTCTTTCGGAGAGCACGTCCAGCACGGAGAGCGGCAGCGAGACCCCGGCCTTTACGCCGTTGGGGATCGCCGAAATGTTCACCCATGCCGAAGCCCAGCCCGGCGACACCGTGGAACTATATGTCCGGCTGAACCGGGACGATGTGGCCGCAACCTATCAGTGGCAGGTGTTGGATGCGTCTCCCGGAGAAATCGAATCGCCGGAAGCCATGTATCCCTATGGCGAGGGTGAAAGCACGGACTACGCCTTTTTACTGGACGGCATGACCGAGGAAGAACTGTTGGCGATCAATCCGGATGCAGTCTGGCCCGGTATCGAAATGTACTATGCCAAAAAAGGAAAACAGGCCCGGCAGCGCACGCTGTCCAGCGAGCCGATCCATATTGAGAACGGCACGCCGAACTATGTGCTCAATCCGGAGGCTCAGGACATCGAGGATACCGAAATCGCATGGCGAGACATCGACGGCGCAACGGATAGCACCTATCCGCATGTTGTGACCGGGGACGAAGAAGATCTGTCATACCGCTGTGTTATCACCGTCACGGACGAAGCCTACCTGACCGAAGCGGCGCAGACAGAAACCGAGAGCGGCACAGCGGAAGCGGTCATGGAAGAAGCCGCCCCGGAAAGTGCCGCAGAGGCCGTACCCGATGCCTCCGCATCCGATGCCCGGGCGCAGGTGCAGGCCATGGCCGCTCCCGTCAAGGAAGCGGTTGCGGGGGAAACCCTGATCTCCGACAGCATGTATGTGGATATCCCGGCGATGCCCGCCGAAGATGCCCCGGCCCTGTTTTCCGTTGTGACAGGCAGCGCCCAGGACGTGCATCTGTCAGAGGACAACCAATGGCTGATTGGCCTGACGCAGCACATGGAATACATCACCGCCCAAGCATACCAGGAGTACGGCGGCGAAGCCGCCAACAATCCCTACTGGACAAAGATCAGCGGCGGTGCGCGTGCCGACGGAAGTAAATATGTCGAAACGCTGCTCATTGATAATAACCAAATGGAAGTTTTGTCGGCCTGGTACGGCAGGGCGGTATATGTCCGGGTGCAGGGCGAAAGCGGCCCCGGCAAGGCAATCGAGATCCCGGCCTATACGGGTGTAGATTACCAGACGGGCGCTAAGACACTGTACAAATCCGCTGTCAAAATTTTCAATGCATGGGTTCCTGACACTGGAATGTCTTTTTACAATGCTTTTTTGCGCACTGCATTGAATGATGGCTGGACCGATAATGGTACTCATATCACTGTGGATACTGCACCTATTGATAGTTTCAACCGCATTCCGACCAATTACCTGACGAACGCCGAGGGCGATTACATCTACGATCTGGTGATCGTGGGCGCTTCCGCCTATAACGAACCGGATATTTCCGGCGCGGCAGCCTGGGCGCTGGCAGACTACATCGGCGAGGGTTACGGCTTTTTGATCGGCCACGATATGATGTACGGTTATGCGGGCGTCAACCCGAATCCGTACTATGAGCCTGATCCCAACGACACCACCACGCCTTACTATGTGCAGAACAGCAAGGAAAACGGCCACTGGAACCTGAATTGGCTGATGGGCGTCAACAAGCTGTACACCGAAGCATCGCCCTATGACGCCGCCTCCATGATCCTGAACATCGGGGACTTCAACGACAAGAGTACCATGTACGGCGACGACAGCGGCTCCAGTACGCTGCGCATCAAAAAGAAGCTGGAGGGCGACCCCGCCACTAATGTTGCGGCCCGCTGCCCGACCAACTGGCCGTATACACAAGCCCATGACGGTGTTGACTTTAACGTGGGCGATACCGTTCCGGGCACCGCCACCCACACCAACCAGCAAATGGCGTTCGGCACGGTCTGGATCGACTATGCATCCAACAGTATCACCGGCATCGGCGGCGGCAAGTTGCTTGAAACAACCGTGGACGGCGTGTACGGAACCAACAATTTTTACCTCACCACCAACGGCAACTTCGGCATGAGCCAGATCGGCCACAAGAGCGAGAACATCAACCTGGCAAAGCTGGACGAATGTTATCTTCTGGCGAACACCGTTATGTACCTGTCCCAGCGGCAGCAGTGCCAGGTGTGCCAGTCCGAGCAGGGCGGCAACCGGGAGATCCATTTTGTGCACCGCATCAGCAGCGCCGAGGAACTGCAAAAACTCAATGACCAGGATAAATACTGGTTTACCCACCCCATCGACGACTGTTATATGCTGACGCAGGACATCACCCTGCCGGACGATTGGGAGCCGATTCACGGGTTCCGAGGCCACTTTGACGCCGATGGGCATGACGTGACCCTGGGAGCCAACAAAGCGCCCCTATTCGAGCAGAAAGGCACCGATCCCGCAGCGTGGAACTTGGGCGAGGATAAAGAGCAGGGCACGCCGACGATCTCTGCCGATGGAGCGCGTACAACCGGCATTGCCCGCGTGGTCGGCTACCTCAAAGACCTGTTCCGCGACAGCGACACTAACTATGCCGGATGGCGCGTCGTGGTACACGGCACCGACGGGAAAGACTACGAATGCGTCACAAACAACGAGGGGAAATACGTTGTATCCAATCTGCCCTGCACGGGCATCATGCCCGCCAGCGTGTACAACACAGCAGGCGAGGAAGCAGAGGCAGGGCGCGTATACACCATGAGCATCGACCCCGGATTTTGGGATACCGATGTCACCCGGCCCCTCCAGCTCGTCGCCCCCGGCGCGCAGCCGGTCAAGGACACCAGCGTGTATGAGGCTCAAACGGCGGTCATGGCGCAGGGCGGCGCATGGCTGTCAAACCATGTGTACACCAAAGACGAAGTGCGGTGGGAGTACCGTGACGGGGATCAGTGGAAGCCCGTCAGCGAAGATAAATTCCCCGGCTTTTCGTACACGGTCGAAGCCGGAAAGAAACAGGATGATTTCCAGTTCACTCGCACGGAGCTGACGCTGCCCAATGTCCTGGACGAATGGGACGGCCTACACTTCCGCGCGGTCTTTTCCTATCAGGGCCAGACGGTCACGACGGCGGACAACGGAGTGGCGGTCAACGGCTATAACGGCATCCTGACGGTGCGCCGCAAAATGGTTGTCACCAACCCGGACGACCAAACGATCTGGGTCAACGACAACGCAGTGTTTACTTCTTCCTGTGAGGCTCTGTACAGCCCTGAAAAAGACAAAAACTTTGCGGGACGCCAGCTTTCTCTTGTGTGGCAATACCGTACATCGGACGCGGGCGAGTGGAAAAACGTCATGGATGACGTTGAACTGAAAAAATCTGCCAGCGTCAAGACGGATGTCACGTCCACGGGCAGCGCCGTCACCCCCTGGAAATCCACAACCACCCTGACGTTCAAAAACTGCCCTGAAAGCTACACTGGCCTGCAATTCCGCGCGGTGTACAGCTATGTGGGCGGGTTCAACAAGGCCGTTGTGAAAAACAGCGCCCCGGCCAATCTGACCGTGCGTGGGCCGGAATTGTCGGTGAGGTGGATCACTGAGCAGCCCGACCGGGCCGGCATGTCCGACGACAACCCCATCTGGCTGAACCAGACCACCCATACCACGCAGGAGGGCGCGGCGGCGTACACCGCCGAAGTAAGCTATAATCCCGGCGCGGCAGACCTTGCCAACGGCGGCCAGCCCCCCAAACTGTCCGGCCAGTGGAAGTACCACACTTATGAGGATCAACGGCTGAAGGTGTGGAGCGCCGACACCGTTGCCGACGCCGTGAAGCTGGCAGGGGCAACGGTGACGCCCAATGTCACGTTCGGCGATCCCGTCTATGTGGAAGATCGCGAGGGCGTGCATATTTACCGCGTCACCATGACGATCAGCAACATCGACGAGATGTTCGACGCTGGGCAGACGCGCTTTTACTTCTCGTATCATCCGACGCTGGTGTTCAGCGGCGAAACGCTGACCGCCGCGACCTCCGATATGCCCCTGTGTCTGGATTACATCGTCAATGCCAATTTCGGCCCCGGCGTGCAGAACGACGCCAACAACGACGGAGTGCAGGACAGCGATGTGTGCCTGATCGACACCGAGCTGGGCAAACAGTATTCCGACTGGAGCTTTCCGAACCTGACGCTCCGCTCCGGGCGCAGCACGTTCCAGAGCATGATCCTGATGTACGATGACCGCGCCCACATCGATGACCACTACGGCGCGGGCAACCCGGACTACGATAAGGACGATAAACTCATGTTCCGGGACGGCGGGGACGGCCTGTCCGCCATCAACGCAAAAATCACCATCAACAATCCGCATTACATGATGATTACGGCCAAATCCAACGCCGGGATCAGTGTGGAGGCCATGGAAAGCTGGCTGCGCGCCAACGTAGAGTGGCGCAGCTATGACCCCACGGCCAAACCTGCCAAAATCACCGTATATGTGGACGTGGAAAACAATCTGGCAAGCAAAACGAATGCAGTCAGCCAGTTTTTCCGCAGCCTGTTAGGGGCCGCGCCTGTCATCGATGCGCCCGGCACCGTGCAGGAAAACGGCACGATCACCTTTACCTCCAACGCGGGCTATCCCGCCCAATGGCAGATGTCCGAGGACGGAGGCAAAACCTTTGTGGATATGCCGGGTGAGACACAGCCCTATCTGGTGATCGATACGGCCCTGCCCATGATGCAGGGCTGGCAGTATCGGGTGCGCAATGCCTCCGGCGATACCAGTGCCCCGGTGACGCTGCAAATCTCCAACGACATTATGCTGCTACCTGTGCAGGCCGGAGCAAGCACGGAATGGGCTTTCGAGGCGCAGAGCGGCGCGGTGTCCCAATTCGGCGATGCCAGCAAACAGACGATCACCCTGCGCAACGCGGCGGCCACGACCGGGACACCCGGCTTCTATGCGTCAGCCAAAATTACGATTCCGCAGGAATATGTGGATGCCAACGCCACGGTGGATATTACCTACCATCTGGATTCTATTGATTCTCCGGGTGGCAACATCTGCATTTCCGCCGTACAGTCCGGTGACAGCGATTGGGCATACAACCCCGACCGCGACCGTCTTGTATCCTCCGCCAATGCGGGGCAGACCGTCACGGAGCATTTCACACTCAGTTCCCAATACATCAAGAACAATGAAGTGGCACTGACGATGTGGAACAATGGGCGCATAGTAAATGAATGGGCGCAGGTGACGATCACCCAGGTCAAGGTCAACGGCGTCCCCATGACGCCCGGAGGCAAGCCCACGCTGGCCCGCACTTCGCACAGCGGCTACGATGTGGCGGACATTTCCGCGTGCAAAGAGCTTCCCCTGCCGGGCGGCGGCCAGCTGACCATCACGGCCATCAACAAAATCTATGACGGCACAGAGACCGTGGCAAAGGCGTCCATCGGCTCGCCCGTGTCCCCCTCTGTGGCACAGCAGCTGCTTGCCCGGGCGACGATCGCTTACAGTTCCGGCTCCAGCACATCCGGCACGGCCTCATCCGGTTCCGGCTGCATCGACGCCGGGAAATATACCGCGACCGTTACGCTGCAAGCGGCGGACGCGCAGAAATACGGCATCAATCAAACGGCCAGCTGTACGTTCCAGATCGCGGCAAGGCCGCTGCATCTGTACAGCTACAACAACGACCGCGTCTATGACGGCACCGACCAGGGCACAATCCGCAACATCCAGATCAAGCCCTTTGACGCCACCGCCGCATCGGGTATCGTAGACCGGGACAAAGGCAAGGTCACATTGAGCAGCGCCAGCGTGAGCGGCGGCTACAAGGAGACGATCCACCAAACGGCGGGCCAGCAGATCGACATGGTGCGCGGCGGCTCGCTGACGCTCACCGGCGAACGGGCGGGCAATTACCGCATCTCGACCGAGGACTATACCGGAGCGATCACTCCGCGCGGCCTGACTGTGCACAGTCTCTATCAAGACCCCGGCGACACAGGAAACAATCCCCGCAACGTCAAAGTGTACGACGGGACAAACGAGGCTACGATTACGCATATCCTGCTGGACGGCGTGGTAGAGGGCGACGATGTAATCGTGGCCCAGGACAGCATTGCTGGCACCTACGAATCCTCCAATGCAGGCGAGACACTAACCCCGGACGGCACGGCGCAGGAGAATGCGGAAAACAAGCTGCTTGAGTACAAAATCACCCGCACGGGAGAGATCAGCCTGGACAATAACCCTTATGGGGACTATGAGATCAAGGCCGAGCAGTACAGCGGCGCAATCCGACGCCGCACCATCAGCGCATTTGTCGGCAATCTCACCGCCCGCTACGGCGACGGAGTGGCCGAGGAACCGACTGCGGCGGCAGAGTATTCCGCAGCCGAGGGCGGCAGCGGCACCCAGCTGCAAATTTCCGCGCTGGTGGCAGATGACACGCTGACGCTGGACGCAGATAAGAGCGGCTTTGAATACGCTCCGATCACCGCAGAAACGGAAGCCGGTTACTATCCGCTTGAGTATGTCGGCCTGACCGAAGAAAATTACCCTGTACTGCGAAACTACATCATCTGGTATGAACCGGGCAGCATCGCTGTCACTCCGCGCCCGCTGGTGATCAGCGCGGGAGAATACAGCATGATCTACGGCGACCCGCTCCCGGAATTTGCACCCGCGTACAACGGTTTCATCAACGGCGATACGCCAGACAGCGATTTGCAGGGCGAGCCTGTCTTTGTGACGGACGCCACATCGACCTCCGACGTGGGCCGCTATCCCGTGGAGTTGTCCGGCTTGACGCCCAAACCCAATGCCAACGGCGCGGACAATTATGTGGTGTATCTCCAGCCCGGCACGCTGGACATCAACCGCAGGCCCATTATTATTGAGCCTGATCCTGACCCAGACCCCGATCCCTCCCCTGTGCCGGAGCTGCGGCGCGTGAAAACAGAAAAAGAAGCCGACCGGGAAGCTGCGGCTGTGGGGGACATCATCACCTACAAAATCACAGTGACCAACATCGGCAGCGTGGAGCTGAAAGACATCCCAGTACGCGACACCAACGACGGCGCGGGCCGAATCACCGCTGCGGACGGCCCCGGCTACACCTGGAACGAGGACAGCGGCACATGGACGATCCACCGGCTGCCTGTGGGCAAATCCATCACGATCACCTATACGTATGAAGTGGTGGAAGCGGATGACGGCAAGGACATCACCAACGTGGCCGTCACCACAGTGCCCGGCACGAACCCCGAAGACCCGAATAACCCCGGACACGGCATTGACCCGGAAAAACCCATTGACCCGGATGCCGAGTATCCCTCGGACGAGGTCGTTGTGCCGGTCGATCCAGACCGCGAGCCAGACCCCGATCCCGACCCTGTGGACGGGCGCAGCATTACCATTGTCAAATTTACGGACACTGCTTTTGCGGCGGTAGGTGACACCATCGGCTATGGAGCGACCGTCACGAATAACGGGACTGTGGATCTCACCAACATCCGTTTGGAGGACGTATTTGCCAATGCATCCGGCCCGATCACTCCCGTGGAGGGAGACGGCTATGTATGGGAGGACGGAGACGCCCTGATCCCGGAGCTGGCTGTGGGCGAGAGCGTGACCGTGTACTTTGATTACACGGTACAGGCCGACGACGCGGGCAAAAATCTGCGCAATGTGGTAATCGCGTCTGTGCCGGGCGAAAATCCGCCTGATCCCGATGCGCCGGATACCGGCGTCAACGACCCGGACGCGCCTGTGACGCCGGATGTGGAATATCCCTCGAATGAGGTCGTTGTGCCGGTCGATCCTGCGGGCGGCGGCGTGGCCGCTGATCCAAAGGTCAAGATTTACGGAGACGCTGACCCGGAACTGACCTACACGCTGACCGAAGAACTTATCAAGCCGGACGACATTTGGGGCGAGTTGGAGCGCGTACCCGGCGAGACCGTGGGTGTTTATCCCATCCTGCAAGGCACGCTGGAGAGCAAAAACTATGACATCACCTATGTCCCGGCGATTTTCCGTATCCTGCCCGCGCCGCTGACGGTGACGGCCCAGGACAAGACAAAGGTATATGGCGCTCCCAACCCCAAACTGACCTACACGGTGACGGGCTGGAAGCTGGATGACACACTGGAAAACGCCACAAACAACGACGTGCAGCTGGATACGCCCGTGGGGCTGTATACGTTGGTGGGCGAATATCCCATTACTCCCAGTGGCCTGACGCTCCCGCTCAACGCACAGGGCAAAGTCAACTACGATGTGCAGTATGTGCCCGGCGTGTTCCGCGTCCTGCCGATCACGGGCCTGATCGACGTGTTTGCGCCGGAGGCAGAGGCCATTGTACGCGGGCCGGACGGCAATATCCTTACGGTGACGCCGAAGCAGTTCCCGAAAACCGGCGTTACCCCCAGCGACGTGACCGAACATGAGGACGGCACGCTGACGGCTGAATTTGAGGGCGACAGTGCGCCGGATGAGATCACCTACAACGGCAAAACCTACTCCCGGACGGGCGAGGTCACGATTGACCGGGCAGATGGAGCGCCGAAAGAGCCGGAAAGCGTTGTGGTCGAATATTCCGGCCTGGAAGAACAGCAAGTGCCGCAGACCTATCATGTGGACAATGGCTCCAGGTCTTATGACCTGTCCCTGTCGGACGTGCAGTTCGCCGCTGGCGCACCGCAGACGCTTACCATCGACTATACCGACACGGCGACTCCCACGCCTCCGCAGGTATATGTGGCCGAGATTGACGGAGTGGAAACGACATTTACACTGGCCTCGATGGAACAGACCAGCGATTACAGCTGGCGGGATGTGGATTTCACAACGGTTTGGTATGGACGCCAGCTGGCCGACTTCTATTTGGGTAAAATCCAACCGGACAGCCCCGCGATTCCGTTTGACTCCGCCAATCCCCGTTATGCAGGCTATGAGGCTGTACTGCTC
>DBFXIC010000263.1:0-6756 GCA_048455095.1 Anaeromassilibacillus sp. | reverse complement strand
CAATAAACCAATCCGCCTTTATTCCGCTGTATGATCCCTCACAAAGCCGCATGGTTTTTCCACATTTTTCAACGGGTTTTCCACACTGTGGAAAAATGGCGTGTTTTCCTTATTGATTGTGGAAAATACATTCTCTTCCTTTTAAACCGATCATTTTCTAAAAATCTCCTCCAAACAGGAAAAAGAGCGCAAGCCGCAGCCCGCGCTCTTTTTCCTATATATAGGGGGTTTTCCCCTGCTCTATAAATGTTTTCCACTATTTCCACATAGTTTTCCACCGTTGAAAACAGGAACTTTGTGGAAATCCAAAGAATCCTTCCCAGATCGGCCCTTTTACAGCTCTGTTTTCCACAGACCGTGCAGGTTGCAGTAGGCATACACCGCTTTCGGACGCTCTCCTTCTGACAACAGGAACTGTGCCGTCGGCGTTTGTCCCGGTGAGAGTATCCTGCGTGAAACGCCCCGATCGGTCTGCAATTCTATCCAAGCGATGTAATGTTCTTCCGACATGGGGTGGGCAACCTCACCGACCGCCACGGCCACCGCTCCATTTTCCATCGAAACCACGGGGACGTGCTTTTCCTGCGCGGCATCCACCGTGTTGGGGACCAATTCCTCCATCGGTTCCCCACAGCAGACCACCGGCACGCCGGACGCGTACACCATCTGTACGATATTGCCGCAGTGCTTGCAACGATAAAACTTTAAAGTCTCACTCTTTGCCATGTTGTTTTCCTCCTTTTTACTGCTCTCTGTTCTCTTTGCGGAAGCACAGGAACCAGTCCAGACAGTACTGGTTTTCGTCCTGGTTTTCCATCCGTTCGCGGGCGGTCCCGCAGGAACCCGCCGTAGGAACGATCACGTCTTCTCCCGGGCGCCAGTCCGCTGGAGTCGCACAGTTTTCTGCATCCGTCTTTTGCAGCGCCAAAACCATGCGTTTGATCTCGTCAAAATTGCGGCCTGTCGACTGCGGGTAATAGAGGATTGCGCGGATCTTCGCCTCCGGATCGATGATGAATACGGCGCGGACTGCCTGGGTGTTCGACTGGTTGGGATGGATCATGCCAAACTTATTCGCCACCTCCATGCGGATGTCCTCGATCAGCGGGAAGGTCACGTTGATATGCTTTTTGCCGTTCCATTCAAGTTCCTGGATCCTGCGCAGCCATGCGATGTGTGCATACAGCGAATCGACCGAAAGGCCGATCAGCTCCACATTCAGCGCCTTAAACTCATCGAGCATTGCGCCAAAGGTCATGAATTCTGTGGTGCAGACCGGGGTGAAATCCGCCGGATGGGAGAAGAGGATCACCCATTTCCCGTGGTAATCCTCCGGGAAACGGATGGTTCCCTGCGTGGTGACAGCTTCAAAGCTGGGGGCGGTATCGCCGATGAGCGGCATCCTGTTGATAGTTCTTTCTTCCATAATGAAATCCTCCTTTATAGCAATCCGTTGTTTTGTGTTTCTTTGTTTTCTGTGTTTTAAGAATACACCATCATTTTCCAAATGTCGGTGACAAAGTCACAAAATAAGATTCATTCTTGTTTTATTTTAATATTATCCCATTGGGAGGTTTCATTTTCTACAAAAAGGCGGCAGGGCATTTTCTATTGAGGTTGCAGAACAGCCGGTTTGTTTCCATCGGAAAGATTTCAGACAAATCATCGATTTCAAATGAAAAAAGCCGGATACCCCATGGGGTATCCGGCGAAATTCGCATAATCTTTCCTTTGAAAAATTATCTCTTCGAGAACTGCGGCGCACGGCGTGCAGCTTTCAGGCCGTGCTAAAGCTCTCTTTCACCCGATTTTCCTTGATATTCCAGGCCTTTTGGGCTTTCTCCTTAAAAGTTGTCCCAATATTTAATCATAAAATGGGGACATCATACCACACCAATTTGCTGATGAAACGCGGTATTTACCACGCTCACTAACTTTTCTGGTCTATTATACTTCACCTGAGCGTAAATGCTCATAGTTGTCTTACTATTTTTATGTCCGGCAAGATATTGGACTGTCTTTGGATCGACGCCAGCGTACAAAAGATTGGTAATATAGGTGTGGCGCAGTTGATGTGGCGTCACATCAAAATCAATGGCATACACCAACTCCGGGTGATTTTTCTGATGACCTCCAGGGGTTGGCGTTACAGTACATTTAACGCACTGGCCATTTACATACTTATAATAGTTATGCGGTTTGGTGGATCGGACGGTTACATATTTCCAAACCCGCTGAAACTGCGAACAGGAAAGAGGTTGTCCAGTGTTGTCCGCAATTACATATTCAGATTTGGATGCTTTCTTGACTTCCTGCAGATAGTCAGGCAAACATCTGGGAATGGGAACATCTCTGCGGGCTGCTTTGGTTTTCAATGTCGTAGAAACCACCGGCCTGTTATGTTCTGAGCGCCATGCCCTCCGCACAGAGATGTATGGTGTAGGAGCATCCAGAAATACGCAGTCCCATTGAGGCCCCAGAATCTCTTCCCGGTGCAAGTCAGAGTACAGAGCAATCATGATAAACGTATACGGCGGAAGTCCTTTGACGGTATCCAGAAGCAGCTTTGTTTGTCCGTTAAGGCATCCTTTTTCTTTGACTGCTTTCCTCCTTTCGCTGAGATACCCACACAGGGATTATAGTCAAGTAATTGGCTACGCGTAGCCTCTTAAGGTAGCCGGGAAATCTTTGCAGACTGCATCAGCAGCCACTTCTCACAATATTCCGCAACCGTCGGATTCTCTCTGCGAAAAATGGCCTCCTCCACCTGACGACGCGCATCTTGCTCCTTTTGATACAGTTCCTCGCAAGTTTCGGCGTACAAATCCACTCTTTTTCTATCAGCATCTGTAATCCGTGTCCTATAATATTGGGTTCCTTTTCTCATAACGGTTCCGTACTGAGGAACGCACTCTTTCTTTTTAGCCATATTTCGATTTCCTTTCTATATTATATGTAGTTCAGCGCCGATACCCTTTTTATCAAAAATCCATGATTCCTTCAAAGGTGCGATCTATGTAAACGCAAAGGGCGAGGAATGAATCCTCGCCCCTGCTGCATTTTCTTTTTTATTGTGCTATTCCATATCCAACTTGTATCTCACTGAGAAAATGCCCCTGTCAAAACTCCTGCAGGCTCATCTGGCTTGTTATATTTTACTTTCGTGTAAATGTCCATCGTGATTTTACTGCTCTCATGGCCAGCCAGATATTGAACCGTTTTTGGATCAACCGGCGCATGGATCAGGTTTGTAATGTAAGTGTGCCGAAGCATGTGCGGCGTCACCTCAAAATCCAAGCTATAAACAACTCTTCCATTATGCGCCGCTTTTTCTCCGAGAACCGGATTAACCGTATGCTTAACACGTTTTCCATTTTCATACCTATAATAAACCCGTTCCTTTGCCGTTCTGGTGACAATATACTGCCATAGCCGCTTGAACTGCGTATAAGAAAGTGGTTCACCGTCCCGATTTGCAACCACATAGTCCGAGGTTGAATTTGCCTTTGCCTCTTTCAAACACTCTGCCAGACAATCCGGGAGAGGGACATTCCTTTCCGCAGCTTTTGTCTTTAGCTCTGTGAGGATCACCGGTCTGTTATGTTCCGTAAGCGGTGATAGTAGATGGCAAAAGGTGAAGCACAAATTTTCCTTTTTCGTTAATGACTGTATGGCCTGCATTTCCACCGCCCTGATATCTAACAACGATATTGTAGCTTCTGGTCAGCAGGTCTACCATACGTCCTTTTCCTTCATCTTCCCAGTTAATTCCAACAATTGCATAATTCTGCATGATATAACTTCCTTGGAGTCATTCGTTAATCTTTATTATTTTCCGCTGGCACCGTAGTTTGACAGAACACGGGCAGAGGGATCGTCCACATCACAGCCTTTCCATTCTTTGTTCGGCATCCAAAAATCTGCTATCATTTGGCTCTGTCCGGGATAATATTTTTCAAACAGTTCCCGATAAAGCAACGATTCTTTGGTAAACGGCTGTGCATGACTGTATTTGCAGCGTTTGTCTTCGAATTCTTCCGCCGTATAAAAGCTGTCCGCATATTCTTTCAGATAATCCACCATGGAATGACCGACAGCATCCGAAAAAGCCGCTTTTTCCCTCCAAAGAATCTCGTCTGGGAGATATCCCTCACCCTCAAAGGCATGGCGAAGAAGATATTTTCCCTTGTTGTATTTGTTCAGCTTCATTTCGGGATCGACTGCTATGACATATTTTACAAAGTCCAAATCACCGAACGGAACCCTTGCCTCCAGAGAATTCACTGAGATACAACGGTCTGCACGCAACACATCATACATATGTAATTCCCGGATTCGTTTCTGGGATTCTTTCTGGAATGCTTTAGCAGAAGGCGCAAAGTCAGTATATTTATAGCCGAACAGCTCATCAGAAATCTCTCCGGTCAGCAAAACACGGATATCGGTGTTTTCATGAATCCATTTGCAGACCAAATACATTCCGATGCTCGCTCGGATTGTAGTGATGTCAAAGGTTCCCAGCAAGCGCACCACCGTTTCCAGCGAGTCAAGCACATCCTCTTTGCTGATGATAACCTCTGTATGCGCACTGCCGATGAAATCAGCGACTTGCTTGGCATATTTCAGATCGATGGCGTCTTCGCTCATACCAATCGCAAAGGTTTTGATTGGTTGTTGACTCTTTCTCGCGGCAATCGCACATACCAAGGAGGAATCCAGTCCGCCCGAAAGGAGAAAGCCCACCTTGGCATCTGCAATCAGACGTTTTTCCACGCCGCGAATCAATTTTTCTTTGATGTTTCTGCACACGGTTTCCAGATCATCCTGAATGGGTTCTTCCACTTTTGCAATGTCACAGTAGCAAATAAATTTGCCGCCTTTATAATAATGTCCGGGTGGGAAAGGCATGATCTCCTTGCACAATCCTGTCAGGTTCTTCGCTTCACTTGCGAATAGAATGGTGCCGGACTCATCGTATCCGTAATACAACGGACGAATGCCAATGGGATCTCTGGCTGCGATGTATTCTTTTGTTTCTCCGTCATATAGAATTAACGCATACTCAGCGTCCAGCATAGAAAACATATCTGTTCCGTATTCCTGATACAGCGGCAACAGAACCTCGCAGTCCGAATCGCTTTCAAATGTATATTTATCAGACAGGCTTTGCTTCATTTTTTCAAAGCCATAAATCTCACCGTTACAGACAACATAGCTGTTTGCAAGACGAAAAGGCTGCATTCCTTCCGGATGTAGCCCCATAATAGCCAGTCGGTGAAAACCAAGCAGTCCTTTTCCTGTATCAATAATTTTGCTGTCATCCGGCCCACGAGAAACCGTTTGCTGAAAGCCAGACCAAAACGCCTCGATAGCAGCACTATCTCCACAATAACCCATAATAGAACACATAATGTAATCCTCCTGAAATACCATGAAATAATCCAGCATTCTATAGGGCGAGGCTGTTCCCGCGGTACCACCTATATTTGTTCTCTTTCTAAGCTTCACAGCAAGCTCTTTTGCCAGAAAGCTTTGCCAACTTACGTATGACGCTACGGCGCACCTACTAAAGAAATCTTTTTCAGATTGCAGCTCGACAGGTGTTATTCGCACAGAATCTACTGCGTGGCTCTCACCCTCCCACACTCGCTGTGAGCGATTCTCTGTGCTACTTTTCCTGTCTTAAACGCTTTTATTATTGTTTTGTTACTCTACATCCTGAAGAGCGTCATACCCTTCTTCACCGGTACGAACCTTTACGACGTTCTCCACATCATAAACAAAGATTTTTCCATCACCGATATGCCCGGTATACAATACTTTCTTAGCAGTTTCGATGACACTGCGCGCAGGAATCTTGCTGACAACAATCTCAACCTGGATTTTCGGCAGCAGCGTGGCTTCTACCTGGACACCACGGTAGTATTCCGGTTTACCTTTCTGCTGACCACAACCTAAAACATGAGATACGGTTATTCCCGTGATTCCAATATCCATCATCGCTTTTTTCAAAGCCTCAAATCGATTTTCTTTGCAGACGATTTCCACCTTGGTGAATTTCGGAGTGCTGTTATCAAAAGAAGGCACCTTTTTGACCGGAACAGCTTCTACTTCCGGAATATCACCGCTGACAATTACAGGAGCCTCATCATCACTGTCAATGGTGTCAGGAGCCATAGCAAAACCGGCATAAGCGGTAAGCAAGCCGTGTTCTGAAACATCAAGACCAGCAAGTTCATCTGCCTTATCAGCACGCAAACCAATGGTATATTTAATCACAAGGAATACAATGGTGATGACAACCGCCACAAAGACAGCCACTGACAAAACGCCAAGCGCCTGCACACCGAGAAAGTGAAATCCTCCACCGTAAAACAGGCCTTTTTCGGTAGTGACTCCAGTGGCAAACACACCGGTAAGAAGTGTTCCGAGAGCGCCGCAAACACAGTGTACGGAAACTGCACCAACAGGGTCGTCAATCTTTGCAACTTTATCAAAAAATTCAACAGAAAATACAACTGCAACACCGCAAACCAGACCGATAATCGCAGCACCCACACCATTTACCGCATCACATCCGGCGGTAATGCCTACCAAACCGGCAAGGGCAGCGTTGTAGGTCATCGAAACATCCGGCTTTTGGTAGCGAATCCAGGTAACAACCAACGTGGTGCAGCACGCTACAGCGGCGGCAAGGTTGGTGTTGAAAAAGACTCTGCCGGCGGTTTCCATCAATGCGTCGCTGTCCATACCAAC
>DBFXIC010000262.1:0-4556 GCA_048455095.1 Anaeromassilibacillus sp. | reverse complement strand
CTATGATGGTATGCCGGTAGCCTGGAATATTAGCTGCAAACCAGATGCGCAATTGGTAAATACCATGCTTGATCGTGCAATCCACTCTCTTCCGCAGGACGCACATCCGATTCTTCATTCAGATAGAGGCTGCCATTACCGGTGGCCTGGTTGGATTAAGCGGGTCGACGATGCAGGTCTTACCAGATCCATGTCGAGAAAAGGATGCTCGCCAGACAATTCAGCCTGTGAGGGATTCTTCGGGAGGATGAAGAACGAGATGTTCTACGGTCGCTCGTGGCAAGGTGTTACACTGGAGAACTTTATGCAGCAAATTGAAGCATACATGATTTGGTATCGGGATGAACGAATTAAGCTGTCTCTTGGCGGATTGAGCCCAGCAGAATTCAGACGTAAAATGGAAATTGCCATTTAGTCCAATAAAATGTCCGCAGTCCCGTACCTTGGCGGAAGATGCGGTAAAACTGGCTGATGTTGGAATATCCGACCTCTTCAATGATGCTGCCAATGCTCAATGAAGAGTTTAAAAGCAGCATGCGCGCGTTGTTCACTCGCAAATGAGTAAGATATTCCTTGAATGAAATGCGCATTTCCTTTTTAAACAGATGCCGGAAATATGTGGTGTTGAATCCCGCATATGCAGCGACCTCATCCAGCGTAAGCGGACGGTTGTAATTCTGATGGATGTAGCGTTGGGCTGCAAGAAGTTTGGGATTAATATTTTGACGCGCGCTTTCTTCGCTGTCCTTGCGCAGATAGTGCTGCGAAAGTTCCAGAAGAATATTGCGCACGATGATGTCCAGCTCCATTTCCCAGTTTTCCTGGCGGGTCTGGTACACGCTCAGCCCATGGGTAAGCAAGCCGGTGATTTTTTCGGCGGTCGGGGTGCCGCAGGGGATGCGGTTGATAAAATCGGGGGGATTGTACTGGAAAGTTTCAATATAGCGGCGGTTGGCGCGATGGCTGGCTGAATCGGATATGAAAGAGGGCATCAGAATCAGAAACAGATAGAGGTTGGTGTGCCCTTCCTCAGTGATGGCAACATGATTTTCATAATCATTGTTGATGAAGATATCTCCAGGATGAACGGGGTATCTTTTATGGGAATAGACAAACTGGCCGTCGCCCTGCAGACACAGACCGATTTCAAAATAACGGTGCCAATGCATGGCGTCTCGGGCTCCCACCACTGTATACTCAAAGAGATGGATGGGAAATTCGGGATCAAAATCAAATTCCCAGTTGAAGCGTTTCATACAAAGCACACCCTTTTGACGGCGGGGCCGTCGCCTGCATTTTTAGGCTTTCGGTTAAATGCAACGCGGGCGGCGCGCCAAAAAACGCGCCGCCCGCGCAAACGCGCACGCGCATCATTCCTCCTTGCCCGAATACAGGGAATCGGAGCGGAAGAAGAAGTTCGCAAGCGCGGAGGATACGCCCAGCGCATCCAGCTCTGCAATCGGGCGCTTGTCATAGACCGTTTCAAACAGGCCCAAATCGGGATAGGTGCTCAGCTGCGCCAGCCGCTGCTTCAGCCTGCGGTCGAAAAAGGCATCCGCACAGGCAAAATCGCCATGAAAGATGACGAGATCAGGATTGAAAAACAGAGAGGCATTATGCAGCACGGCCGCTGTGGTGCAGGCAAGCTCGCCTACGATCTCCCTCGCGCAGGAATCCCCTGCCGCAGAGGCGGCAAACACCCTCGGCAGGGTGATGGCTTCGGGCGCGACGCCGCTGAGCATGGAGGAGGAGGCGGGCGGATGATGCGCCAGCCGCTCCACCACCCATTCGCGCCCCATCAGCTTCTCCAGCCGCTGCGGCGATTCGCCGTCCGCGCATATGAGCATCTGCCCAAGCTCGCCGATCAGGGAATCGCGTCCGTTGAGCACATGCCCCCGCTCGATCATGCAGGCGGCCAGCCCCCAGTTGTTAAACAGCGTGAGCACACGTTTTTGCTTGATGCTCTCATCGTCAAGCAGCACGGAGCGGCCGATCGCTTTGGCGGCGTTCTCCACATAGACGACCACCTGATTGCCGTACAGCCTGTACAGCCTAGAGGCAATGGGCACATCCCGTCCCCATTGCGGGGTATAGGCATTGTAGCGCAGATTGCCGCTTTTATAATCCACCACCCCGGCTGTGGACAGACCTACGCCATAAAGCTCCGAAAGCGGAACGCCGTTGCGCGTCAAAAATACATCCGAAAGCGTCTCCAAGCGCTCGAAGGCTTCCTCCAGGGTCAGATAGGGCGGAAGCTCGCCTTCCATATAATCCAGCCTGTGACGCACAAGGTCGAACAGCGTCAGTCCCATGCGCCCCGGCCACATGGCGATGCACAGCAGATAGCTCTTGCAGTAAAAGGTGAAATGCTCCGGCTTCTTGCCGCCGATATCGGTAGAATCACCCTTGCCGCTGGAACGCAAAAGGCCGCGGTTGCAGAAAAAGCGGATGGCTTTCATCGTCGTCTGGCGGCTGATGCCCGTTTTTGCCGCTACATCGTTGGCTGTGTATTCTCCGCCGTCACGAAAGACACGCAAAACCTGCCAGCGGTTTTCGTACTTCAAATCCGAGGGCATGGCGGAGGACGCCTCTTTCACCACACCCTTGCTTCTGATTTTTCCGACCATTTCCATGGAGGAAATACCCCATTTTTTTCTCCCGCCGCCACGACATGCTGTGCCAACGGATTAGTCTATGCCGCACTGCGCTAAGCAATTAAATTATACGCTGTCATTTGCCGAAAAGTCAAGGAAGAAAGCGGCATCCGGCTCATTCATGCGAATCCGTGACACTTTCGCCATAGACATACCGTCCCGATGCGCCCAGCACGTCCAGATGATGGCGCGTGAAGGCCTTCATCCGCTGTTCAACGGCCATGCAAAGATGCATGTAATCCATTTCCGGCTGCTGGGCCTGTACCTCCAGGAAGGCGGTTTTGCAGATCTGAAACGCGTCCGTGCAGATGTTGACCTTATTGATGCCGCAGGCCACGGCTCTGCGCAGGTTTTCGTCGCCCGAGCCGCTGCCGCCGTGCAGCACCAACGGCATGTCCAGCAGCGATTTTAGCTCGGAAAGCCGGTCGAAATCCAACTGCGGAACCTTGTGGTGCAGATAGTTTCCATGCGCTGTTCCAATGGCTACGGCCAGCGCGTCTACCCCTGTGCGCCTGACAAATTCGCGCGCCTGCCCAGGATTGGTATAGAGATCTGCGTCCTCATCGTCGCGCGCGTTCGCCTGTCCCACATGCCCCAGCTCGCCCTCCACGCAGACGTTCATGGCGTGCGCCATGGCGCTCACAACGGCCGTCCGACGGATGTTTTCTTCAAAGTCAAACGATGAGGCGTCAATCATCACGCTGGAGAAACCCAGGTTCAGGCAGCGTGCAATATCCTCCAGCCTGCCGCCGTGGTCGAGATTCAGAGCCACGGGAACGGTCGCGCGTGCCGCCAACTCCTTGATCATCGGGACCATCTCCTCCGAATGAGCATGATTGCCCATCTGTCCCACACCCAGGTTGATGATGATGGCCGCCCGGGCTTCCTGCGCCGCCGTGACGGCGCCGCGGGCCATTTCCATGTTGATGCAGTTAATGGCCGGGACAGCATATCCGTGCTCATGGGCATGCTGCAAAATCGGTTTCATGGAAACGTACATCGTGTACCACTCTCCTCGTTGTTTTTGGATGGTTACCGGGGGGAGGCAAGCCCCAACAGCATTTCTTCCGCGTCGGAAATCCGGCTCACCGTATCGTAGGAGGCAACGCACCGCGCCGCTGTGCACGCGGCCAGCTTGAGCGCGTCCCCCGGCAAAAGCCCCTTGCGCAGGGCGCAAAGGAAGCCGGCTACCGCGGTATCCCCGGCTCCCGTGGTGGAGCGCACCTCGTCTACCCGGCAGGGCATCTCCCACAGCTCGCGTTCGGCCCATGCGTCCGCCATGTCCGGCGGCAGGATGGAAGCGAGTGCGTCACGGCCGGCCGTGCGCAGGTACAGTCCCCGGCTGCCGCATTTGAGCAGCACAATCCTCGCGCCATATCCCAGCATGACGTCGGCCAATGTACGGATTTCCGCTTCCGTAACGCCGGGCAGCAGGTCCGCCGCTCCACAGGCCTGTATCCTGCGGATGTACGCCTCGCGGCCGGTCATGTACAGCGCCTCTTCCAGGCTGGGCAGAAAAAGATCGACATAGGGCAGCGCACGTTTCAAAATGGGCTGCCAGTCCACTTGCCCGGGTTCCGCCTTGAGATCGGGCAGGCAGGTATCCACCGAGGTGACGACGCCTGCCGCCTTGGCGCGCTGGAGCATCTGGACAAAGCCCTCGCCGTCCTGCCGGTAGAGACCGGGCATGGTGGGCGGATAGCCGAAATGGAACAGGCCGGCGCCGCGAAAGAGCTCCGCGGTGAAATCCTCCGCGCAGAAGCTTTGAGCTGCTCCACGCAGGTGAATGGTGCTTTTATCGCGGCCGGGAACAGCCAGCGCGATGCTGGCCGTGGACCGCATGCCGGGAACCACCGTGAGCGAGCTATCGACCTTTTCATCGGCCAGCAGGCTTTGCACAAT
>DBFXIC010000261.1:0-7138 GCA_048455095.1 Anaeromassilibacillus sp. | reverse complement strand
GGAAGAGATCATGAAGATCGCTGATAAGGTCACCGTTTTGGCAGATGGAGCGGTAACGCTTAACGCCAACATTGCGGACCTGAATCTGGACGACTGCGTTCGTGCCATGATACGTAGCGATAAGATCAAAAGCATTGAGATCCCGCAGAAGGACTTTGATTCACTTGAGCCAGTGCTCAAGGTCGGCTCCATGGAATATGACGGCGCCGTGCACGAGCTCAACGTCGAGGTACGCAGGGGCGAGGTTGTGGGATTTTATGGCCTGGTTGGTTCCGGCCGCACAGAAATGATGGAAACGCTTTTCGGCGTGCGCCGGGCAACCCGGAAAGAGTTTTGGCTGGACGGAGAAACCATCACCTCTGCAGATTCGTGTGACATGATCCAGCGAGGCCTGATTCTTACGCCGGAGCTGCGGGCCAACGGTATTTTCCCGCTTTTAAGCCTCACGGACAACATCTGCTCGCTGTTTACCAAGCGCTTTTCTTCTAAACTGGATGTATTCCACGGCGCACAGGCAAAAGCGTTTTCCAATATGGTTCTGGATAAAAATCTGGTGCGCTATATGTCTTCAAACCAGCAGATTTCCGACCTTTCGGGAGGCAACATGCAGAAGGTTATCATCGGCAGGTCTGTTGAGGTCGACGGCCTTCGCGTGATGATTCTGGATGAGCCCACAGTCGGCATGGATCTGGGCGCCAAGAGCGAAATCTATTTAAAGATCCGCCATCTTTCAGACGAACAGAATATCGGCGTGATTTTCGTTTCCTCCGAGCTTGACGAGCTGATTGCCGTATGTGACAGAATTTATGTGATGTACCGGGGGAACAGCATCGCTTCGTTCAGACGCAGTGAATTTAACAAGGAACAAATTCTCAGCTATGCGGTAAAGGGGGCGGCTCTGGATGAACAATGACGGCATCGTTGTACGCAAATTCAGCTTCAAATCAGAGTTCACCCGATATTTTCTGGCTGTTGCACTGGCGATCTTCATCGTTTTTTTCTGGCTGATGAACCATCGCTTCCTCAGCTACCTCAACACCATGAACATCCTGCGTGATACTGCGATTATGGCGACGCTTTCCATGGCGGCGATGTTTGTGCTGATGGTAGGAGAGCTGAACTTCGGCCTTGGCGCCGAAGCTACGCTGGCGGCCTCGCTGCTGGGCTTTCTATGGGCTTCGGGTTGGATCCCTAATTATTTTTTGTGCATGGCGGTGGTGCTGATAGTCATGCTGCTGGTGGCTTGGCTCAATTCCCGCCTCACCTGTTATCTGGGGATCCCCGCTTTCATTGCTACGCTGGCAGCCTCCAAGTTGTGGGATTCTGCCACCTATCATCTCACGGGCGGCAAGACTTTCTACTCCAACAAATGGGGCGATATCTTTACCGCTATCGGCCAGGGATATACCGGTCCCATTCCCAACCTGCTGATCGGTCTGATCGTGATGACGGCAATCGCCTGGATCATCCTGGAACGTACACGTCTGGGACGGCACATCCAGGCGGCCGGTGGAAATGCCACTGCGGCTACGCAGGTGGGCATTCCTGTACGTCGTGTCAAATGTATCGCATTTTTTCTCACGACGTTGTATGCCGCGGTAGCCGGGATGTTCCTGTGTTCAAAAACCGGTAATATCACACCTACCATGGGCAGCAACATCATGATGAACGCGATATGCTCCGCCATGCTGGGTGCCACCTTCTGGCGCATTGGCCGTTACAACATCCCCGGTACACTCGTGGCCGCCTGTATGATGTCGGTCATTACAAACGGACTGACGACGATGGGGGCGGCGGACTGGATGCAGTTTGTGTTGCAGGGCGTGATGCTGACCATCGCCGTGGCCTATATTGCACTAACCAGAGAGGAGGGCCTGCCGGGCGTTAAGCTGACCTGACAGGAAACGGATGATGACAAAGCAGACGATGCCACCTAGCGGTTATGTCAACGAGAATAAAATCACTCAGGCTGAGCTTACACAAAAACAGAAGATCACCGGTTTTCTTGGCAAATATGGTTTGCTGGGCCTGGCACTGCTCACCTTTGTGGCCTTCGGAGTGATTGAGCCCTATTTTGCCAGGGCGAGCAACATCCTGGATATTTTCCGAACGGCCAGCATATACGGCATCTGTGCCCTGGGACTGTCGTTGGTGATGATCTGCGGCGAGATCGATTTTGCCTGCGGACTTGAAATGGCTATGGGCGGCGTCGCCATTGCGCTTCTGCTGGACAGCACGGTGTTTACCAGCTATGCGCTGGGCGTGGTGGTGGTGCTGGTAATTGCTGCCATAGTCGGTGTGATTAACTGGCTTTTACACTGCAAGGTAGGAATCCCCGCCTTTATCGCCACCATGGGCGTATCGCTGGTAATTAAAGGTGTTCTGATGGGGCTGACCAACAGCGCGCGCGTATTTTCCACCAAATGGCCCGATAATTTCAAGACGCTTGGCAGCGGCCGTTTTTTGGATGTCATTCCCTACCCTGCCATCTGCTTTTGCCTGCTGGCCGCCGTCATCCTGTTTTATACGGAACGAACCGCCAGCGGGAAAAAGCTCTATGCCGTCGGCTCCAACAACAAGGCCTGCCAATATGTAGGGATCAAGGCACAACGGGAAAAACTCAAAGCGTTTGTGCTGTGTTCCATGTTTTCGGCTTTTGCAGGCATCATTCACTGCTCCACCAACGGAGGTGCGATCTACACCCTGGGCGACAACGCACTGATCAATGGCTTTACCATTCTCATGCTGGGCGCGACGTTCTACCGCATCGGAGTGTTCAATGTTCCGGGTACCATTGTGGGTGCGATTATCATTTCCGCGCTGGACAACGGTCTGACCATGGTTGGCTCCGACACGGTAGGCAAGTATCTGGTCAAGGGACTGGTGCTGCTGGGCTCGGTGTTCCTGGTGACGGTACTGCGCCGCTCATCGGCCCGGTCGGGCAAGGCAAAAAAGGCGGCATAACCGATTAAGAAAGGGGATAGAGTTTCCATGAGCAAGAAATTCGTCATTCTGATCTGTGGATTGATGAAGGAGGAGGAACAGAGAAAATTTGAGTTTCTGGCTGAGCATGGCATTGAATACGAATATGTCAACGAGTATATCGACGATACCAAGGAACTGATTGAGCGTCATCTGAAGCTGGAAAAGGAAGGCCCGGATGCGTTTTCCTACTCGCAGGCTTATCTGGACAAGCTGCGGGATGCGGATGTTATCGTCAGTTTTTACTCGCCGGTACCCTCCGCAGCTTTTGAGGGTCCCAAAAAGACAGAGGCTGTCATTATTTTGCGCAGTGGTGTTGAAAACGTGGATCTCGCCAAGGCGACAGCCGCTGGCGTCAAGGTGATCAATGCCCCGGGGCGTCTGGCCGCACCCGTAGCGGAGTTCACCATCGGACTGATGATTGCGGAGATGAAAAACATCGCCCGCAGCCATCACAAGCTGATGAACGGCGAATGGTGTACCAAGTACGCCAATTCCAGCATCCTATACAATATCAAGGGTCGTACCGTCGGCCTGGTGGGATGTGGGGCTGTGGGAAGCCGTGTTGCGGCCGCCATGAAGGCCATGGAAGCTCATGTGGTGGTTTACGATCCTTATGTTTCCGCCGAAAAGTTAAGGGCGGAAGGGTACGAGCCAGTCAGCCTGGAGGAGCTGTGCCAACGTTCGGACGTGATCTCTATTCATTACCGTCTAACGGAAGAGACGGAGAACATGATTAACGCCCGGCACTTCGCCCTGATGAAAAAGACAGCCTATCTCATCAATACTGCTCGTGCGGGTCTGGTGGAACAGGAGGCGCTTGTCAGCGCGTTGCAAAACGCGCAGATTGCTGGTGCAGGCCTTGATGTATTCCACGATGAGCCACTTCCCGCCGATAGCCCACTTTTGAAGCTGGACAATGTCACGCTTACGCCCCATCTGGCAGGAACCTGTACCGATCTGATGGATTTGACGCTGGATGTGGTGATGAAGTGCCTCAATCACTATTTTGCCACTGGTGAATGGACCAATGTTGTCAATAGTACAGCGCTGAAACAGGCATAATGCCTGTCTAACCCTTTTACACAGTTAAATACACAGGGAATCTAGGAGGCAGAGACATGATCGTCAACCCCGTGGAAATGATCCAAAAAGCCAGAGCAGGCCATTATGGTATTGGCTGCTTCAACGCCTTCGACTATGATTCGGCGGAAACGGTCATCCGTGCGGCCGAGGAGACACGCACGCCCGTGATCGTTGGAATTCTGGATTTTTCAGAGCCGGATTCACCTTTCCCCAAGTTTTATATGAACCCTGAACGGTACAGGCATTTCATGCGCTTCCTGCGTAGCCGTGCGCACTTTGCCACGGTTCCGGTATGTATTCATCTTGACCACTGCAATACCTATGAAGGCTGCATCCGTGCCATTCAGCAAGGCGCGACGTCCGTGATGCTCGATGCATCGCTGAAGCCTTTTGATGAAAACGTGCGCCTGACTCGTGAGGTCGTGCGTGCCGCCCGCTCCTGCGATGTGGCCGTGGAGGGTGAAATTGGGCATATCGCAGGCCATCCTAACGCCTTGGGGGAAGACTATACATCAGTGGAGGACGCCGTGGCTTTCTATGAGAAAACCGGTGTGGATCTGATGGCCGTTTCTGTGGGCTCGGTACATGGCGTGCTCACCAGCAAGCCCGTGCTTCAATATGAACTGATGAAGGAACTGCGCGAGGCCGTCCCCTGCGGACTGGTGATGCACGGCGCCTCTGGCATGACGGAAACCGAATATTCACAAAGTGTACAAAGCGGTATCACCAAGTTGAATTTTGCCTCTTACCTGCAGATTGGAATGGCCCAAGCCATGCGGGAAGCGCTTGGCAAGCCTGACACGCAACATATGTTTGCCATGGAGGCCAATAAGGCACAAATCAACGCAGGTGTCGAAATTATAAAGAAGCACATCCGTATGTTCGAAACGCAGCCGGTTGACTAAGTGAGGCAGATGACACCTCAGTCAATGCTGTAGCAATTCGAATGTTCTCACGGTTTCTGCGCAGCTCCTGCTCAGGGACTATCTCTACTTTTCGATTCTGACTTACAACATATGGATCTCAGCTTGAAAGCGTGTAACCTCAAGGATACGCGCTTTTAGCATCCAAAGTCGGAGCTAGGCAGGCTCCGGCTTTTCCCATACTGATAAAGGAACGGAGGAGGAAGCCATGGTAGGGTCCCGGGTCGAGAAAAAGCTGGACAGTAACCCATTGGGCGGACAAAGGAAATAATGAAGAGAGGATATACGAAGGCACAGCATTTGGCAGGAGGAACATATAAACGGAAACTGATTGGAAAAGCTATTAAGAGATAGTATAAAGCCTCGGATTGACATTAAAGCAGGTCAAGAAATTGATTATATGAGAGAAGCGGCGGAACAGACTGATTGCAAATGGATACAACCCTCGTCCCAATAGGCGGCCACGAAAGACGCCTCAGACAGAGGCAGAATTGAAGGACAATCAAATTGTCAAATTACGAATGGAGAACGAACTGCTGCGGAATTTTCAGTTGGGAGTTGGAAGGAGGTGAAATTGAGATATCATGTCATTGAACGCTTCCGCGACATCTATCCTGTCAAGACGATGTGCGAGGTATTTGAAGTTACGCACGATAGATACTATGCTTGGCACAGGATGCGGAAGAAAACGCCAAAGGATCAATAATTGGTCGATCTGATTGTCGAATGCCAGCGGCAGTGCAATCAGACCTACGGCATCCGACATGTTCGCATCTGTATCCAGCGTCAGGAAGGAAAACGGTGATTTTCAAGGCACTTCTGCAAGTCATGGCAAGACCAACCTGCTTGTGCAAATTCGGCAGCGAAGGGCATATACTCAGTTCTAGAGAAACATGTTCAAATATCCAAATCTGTTGCAGCGTTCTTTTGAACAGCCCGGCCCAACAGGTTCTGGGCGACAGATATCACTTATATTCCTACACTTCAAGGCATGCTGTACATGTATGGAGTCATAGATCTTTGTGAGCGCATGGTACTGGTTTGCCGTATTGGCAGCAACATGTCTGTAACGCTGGTTACACAGACGATCCGGACGCTCTGATCGCAAAAGAGGTCACTGGTGGACTCACCCTCCACAGTGACCGGGGGGTCGCAATACCCTTCCTCTGCATACTTAGACCTGAGCAAAGAATATCATTTTCAGCCTTCCGTGTCCAGCCTTGGCTGCCCTTACAACAGCGTAGCCATGGAAAATTCCTTGGATACACTCAAATCCGAATGTCTATATTGTGCTCATTACACCACTCGTTCTCAGGGTGAAAATCTGGTCGCTCAGCACGTTCGCTTCTACAACTTTGAGCGTATCAGCTTGAAAAACGACCTTACTCCCTATAAAATCAGGAACAAGGCCGCGTAATCTCGAATTTTTCTATGACAGGATCTTCTTCTTGCGTCCGTTCAACCGGGAACAGTCCATCCACTTCATATATCTAAGGCTGCTTGTTTTCATCACAATAAAAAAGCAGAGCCATAGCTTTGCCAGACTGTCAAAAGATTTATGGAGCTTTGAAGGATTCGCAGGTTCACGGCCATAATCGTTGCATGAGACGCTTGCCCGCAACCTGTGTTCGTTTCGGCTGCTCAAATATCGGCGTTCTGTACGCTGCTGCGTGCAAACCTTGCGTATGCTATGCCTACGGATCACTTTGGATCTTTGGCCCAAACGCTCACAAGGTTGATGCTTCCCTTCGGTGCTGGTGGGCGGGGGGGTTTACGCACCAGGGTCCAACATTTCTTAGACAGCTGTCAGGAAAGATCGCCATCGACGTGCTGCATACGCTGGTGACTGCGCTTGACGACGACCTGGACAGGGAACTCCTGGAATAATGATTTTTTAACGAAGACTATGTAGAAATTCACCAGGAGTATATCCTAAAATTCTTTTAAAGATATGAATAAAATACGAGGTGCTGCTAAAACCACATTCTGTGGCACATTCTGTTACGTTTTTTCCGACTTTGAGCATTTGCACGGCATTGTCAATCCGCACCTGATTTAAATAAGTAAAGTAGGTCATGTTTGTGGCTTGTTTGAACTGTTTGCAGAGATGAAATTTGCTGACTCTCATTTGGGCAGCAGCCATATCC
>DBFXIC010000260.1:0-10826 GCA_048455095.1 Anaeromassilibacillus sp. | reverse complement strand
GGCGCAATCTCAAGCGGATGCGGAACCCGATGAGATCCGCCACAAAGAGTTGTTGGAGCTGGCCCGCATCTGCCGCAAAGTCCCGCGCGGTCCCGCCGAAACATTCCACGAGGCTCTTCAGTTCATGACCATTGTTCAATTCGGCATTCAGATTGAGGACAACGCGCAGGGAATCAGTCCGGGTCGCTTTGACTTAGTGATGAATCCTTTCTATGAGAGCGATTTGAGCCGTGGGATCATAACGAGGGAAAGCGCCGTTGAGCTGATTGAGAACTTCTTCGTTCTTCTTTCTACTGTGGAAAGGCTGCGCTCCTGGGACGATACGGCCTATTTTCGTGGAAAACCGATTTTCCAGAATCTTACGACAGGCGGTATCGATCCCCGGACAGGCGAAGATTCCACGAACGATGTTTCCTACATGATTATGGATTGCATTGCCAACACGCGCACGTTGCAGCCATCGCACTATGTACGCTGGCACAAGCATACGCCCCACGCGTTCAAGTTGAAAATTGCGGAAACCATCCGTCTGGGCACCGGTTTCCCGGCCATAGCCAACGACGATCTGTATATTCCCGCAATGATGAACCGCGGATATACGCGCGAGGATGCGTCGGATTACTGCATCGTTGGCTGCGCCGAGCCGGGTGTAGCCGGAAAGCGGGGAGGCCGGACGGGCGCAGCCTGGTTCTGCCTGGCCAAAATCACGGAGATGGCGCTTTACAATGGTTGGGACCCGCGAAGCGGCATCACGTTGCATCCCAACGCCAACGGAAAGGATCTGGAGACGTTTACCTCCTTTGACGAGGTATGGGATGCTTTCATGGATCAGATGAAGTATTATGCCATGATTCACGCGGTGATGGACAACACGACCGACCGGCTCTGGGAAGAGTACATGGAGGAACCGCTCACTTCCATTCTCGGCTGTACGGAAACATGCCTTGAACGCGGCAAATCCATCAAGAAGGGCGGCGCCAAATATGATTTCACTGGAAATGAAACCATCGGAACCGCCAATGCTGGAAACAGCCTGTATGCAGTAAAGCGCCTGATCTTTGACGATAAGCTGCTCACAGGCGCGCAGCTCAAGCATGCCCTGCTAACCAACTTTGAGGACATGACCACCACTCCCACCGGACGGCAGATTCAGCAAATGTGTCTGAGCGTACCCAAGTACGGCAACGACATACACGAGGTTGACGAGTTGGTGGCCCGCGTATTGGAAACCGTTTGTGAAGAGTTGCCAAAATACCACAACACTCGCTATGGCCGGGGGCCTATCGGCGGAATTTTCCAGGCGTCCACCACCACCGTTTCTTCCAACACGCCGTTTGGCATTCTGACGGGTTCGCTTCCGGACGGGCGCGTTGCCGGCACCTCGCTGTCGGACGGACAGTCCCCCATGCGAGGCACTGACACCAAGGGACCGACCGCGGCCGTAAAATCCGTTTCGTGCATGAATAATCTCATTCTATCCGAAGGCTCGCTCTATAACATGAAACTGCTTCCGCAGGACTTGAAGTAAAGGGGGATCCATATGCAACAGGCAATGACCGCTCCCAAGGAGTCAGCAGGGCTCAACCGTTTGATTCATCTTATTGACTATTACTTTTCTCTGGGCGGAATGCAAATGCAATTCAACGTCGTAAGCCGCGATACCTTGCTGCGCGCGCAGGCGAATCCCGAAAAGTATCAGAACCTGATTGTGCGCGTGGCCGGGTATTCCGCCTACTTTGTGAATCTAGAAAAAAAGGTGCAGCAGGATATTATTGAGCGCACAGAACAACACTTCTGAGAAAACCATCATCTGGCCGGATCGGCTTGCCCCGGTCCGGCCTTTCAAAACAGGTGAACAGAAATGAAAGATCAGGGACTGGTTTTTGATATTCAGCGCTGGAGCATTCACGACGGCTACGGCATCCGCACCAATGTATTTTTGAAGGGATGCCCGTTGCGCTGCCGGTGGTGCAGCAACCCGGAGTCGCAGAAGGTTTGGCCGGAGCTAGCCTTTTTCCCCGACAAGTGCATCGGCTGCCGCAGCTGCGAAGTCAACTGCGCCCATCACGCCATTCGTTTTGATGAGGACGGCAGGGAACATGACATCTCATCATGCCGCGAGCACTGTTACACAAACGGCGAGGGTTTTGCCTGCCTGCGCGAATGCTATTCCGGCGCGCTCAAACGGATGGGTGAAATGATGGCTGTGGAAAAAGTGATGGGCGAGGTGCTCAGCGATAAAGGGATATACGACACAAGCGGAGGAGGAGTCACCTTTACCGGCGGCGAGCCCTTTATGCAGCACGATTTTTTGCTTTCCCTGCTAAAAAGCAGCAAAGAACACGCCCTTCATACCACGATCGAATCCTGCGTCTGCGTTCCCTGGGAGCACATAGAGGCGTCCTTGCCTTATGTGGATTTTCTCTTTGCCGATCTCAAAATGCTTAACGGTGAAAAGCACCGGCTTTATACGGGAAGCGACAATGACCTGGTCCTTGCAAACCTGCAACGCCTCAATGAATATGCAGCGTCACATCCGCTGGGCATCGCGGTACGAATGCCGGTCATCCCCGGCATAAACGATACGCCGCAGGAAATCGACGACGCAGCGGCCTGGATTGTCAAGCACATGGATCAGGTGCGCATCTTTGAGCTGCTGCCCTACCATCGCCTGGGCCGCGGCAAGTATCTGAATATAGGAGAAGTATATTCTCTGGACGCTGTGGCGCCGCCTGAGGACAGCGCAATGGATACGCTTAGGCAAATTGTCAAGCGTCACGGTCTGGAGACATCCTATCAATAAGGGGGTATTTGCTTGAATGGCGAAACAATCCTGAAAATGGAGGATATCAGCAAGCAATTTCCAGGCGTCAAAGCTTTGGACGGGGTTTGCCTGGAGGTGCGCAAGGGAGAAGTGCACGCGCTGCTGGGCGAAAACGGCGCTGGTAAATCTACGCTCCTAAAAATTCTGGCGGGTGTCTATACCCGTGACAGTGGGCGCATCTTTATTGACGGGCATGAGGTGCGCCAGTTGGACCCGCAAAAGGCGGAAGCGCTGGGAATCGCTGTGATATATCAGGAATTTAGCACCCTTCCCCAGCTGAGCGTAGCAGAGAATATTTTCCTGGCAAATCAGCCTCTTCGCAGGGGCGGGCTGGCCATTGACTGGAAAGCCTGCCGGCGCAGAAGCAGCGAGCTGCTCAGACGCGTTGGTCTGGATATCGATCCTAACACATTGATTTGTGATCTCAAGATAGCCCAGCAGCAGATGGTGGAAATCGCAAAAGCGCTATCCAAAAACGCCCGTATCATCGTTATGGACGAGCCGACCGCACCGCTGACACAGCGTGAGATTGAAAACCTGTTTTCTGTGATCCGGGAACTCAAGGCTCAAGGCGTATCCGTAATCTACGTTTCGCACCGTCTGGTGGAAATCAAGCAGATCTGCGACCGCATCACGTTTTTGCGCGACGGCCGGCAAGTGGGACAGGCCAGCGTAGATGAGGTGGATATGCGGGACATGATCCGCATGATGGTTGGGCGCGAGTTGTCCGACATGTACCCCAAGGTCCACGCCCGAATCGGGGATGAGCTTTTGCGTGTGGAAAAGATCGTTACCGCCGAAAAGCTTAAAGGCGTAAGTTTTATCCTGCGAAAAGGGGAAATTCTCGGCATCGCCGGGCTGGTCGGCGCCGGTCGCACCGAGTTGGCAAGGGCTGTTTTCGGAGCGGATCCCATTCTGTCCGGCAAGGTATATCTGGAGGGCAGGCAACTGAAAAAAAGCTCCGTGCGGCAGTCCATCACAGCGGGCATGGGACTGGTACCTGAAGACAGGAAAAGGCAAGGACTGGTGCTGATGATGAATGTGGGACACAATATCACCCTTGCTTCGCTGAAAAAGTACCTTTCCTTTGGAAAACTAAGCTTGAAAAAAGAAAACCAGAGCGCCGTGCATTTTGTCAACAAGCTGCGGATCGCAACGCCGAGCATTTTGCAGGAAACCAGCAATCTTTCCGGCGGCAACCAGCAAAAAGTGGTGCTAAGCAAATGGCTGTGCGCCAACTGCAAGGCCCTGATCATTGATGAGCCCACCCGCGGCATTGATGTGGGCGCCAAGAAAGAGATCTATGAGCTTATGGGAGAACTGGTTTCAGAAGGAATCGGGATTGTGATGATTTCATCGGAGCTGCCTGAGCTGATAGGTATCTGCGACCGCATTGTTGTCATGCATGAGGGACGGATTACAGGCGAGCTTGATCGGAGCATGTTCTCCGAAGAAAGGATTATGGCATATGCCACGGGGCAGGCCGGCACGGAAGGAGGAAACCAATATGCATGCTGAAACAACCGGGAAAGCCCTGCCAGACAGAAGGCTAAAGCTGATAGCCGGTATCCGGCCGCATCTGTTCCTGCTGATTGCGCTGGCGGTGCTTGTTGTGGTCATGTCGCTTATAGCGCCAAATTTTCTTACGCGCGGCAACCTCATGGATATTCTGCGCGTCAATTCCATCAAGGGCATTATGTCCATCGGCATGACGCTTGTGCTGCTGACTGGAGGCATTGATTTGTCAGTGGGGTCTGTCTTTGCCTTCTCCGGCGCGGTAGCCGCCTCTCTCATCGTCGGCAGCTATAGTGATTATCCCACCAGCCAGCTGCTGAAGATGCCGGTTGCTGCCGCGGTGTTGACCGCCCTGGCGGCCGGCGGACTGCTTGGGCTAATCAATGGCGCGGTCATCACCCGGCTTAAAGTAGAGCCCTTTATCGCAACGTTGGCCATGATGACGTTTGCGCGCGGGCTGACCTATCTGTACACGGGCGGTTATCCCATCAACTTTGACGTGCTTCCCGAAGCCTTTGCCTGGTTCGGCAAAGGGTATGTGGGACTGCTGCCGGCACCTACATTCCTGTTCCTGCTGGTGGCGGCGATAATGATTTGTGTGCTGCGCTATACAACGTTTGGGCGCTCTCTGTACGCTATCGGCGGCAATCGGGAGGCCGCGCGTCTCAGCGGACTTTCCGTAAAAAACGGCATTCTGCTGGTCTATACCATCACGGGCGTCCTGTCCGGACTGGCGGGCATCGTGATGACCTCCCGTGTGGCGGCTGCTGCTGCCAGCGCAGGAGAAAGCTATGAAATGGATGTCATTGCAAGCGTCGTTCTGGGCGGCACTCTCCAGTCAGGTGGAAAGGGAAGCGTTTGGGGAACCATTATCGGCATCTTTATATTCGGCGTAATTGAGAACGGCATGAATATTCTGGGCATGCCCACCTACTATAAGCTGATTATCAAAGGCCTTGTAATCATCGCAGCCCTTGGGTACCGGGTGATAGGAAGCGCGTCCGTTCGCGCGGGGAGGAGAGCGTGATGAAAAACAGGTCATACAAACGGATCCTGCGTCTGGACCAGCAAAAGCTGGTGGGCATTTTTGTAATTGTGCTATTTGCGGCCTTTGCATGGAAGCAGCCCGCATTTTCATCCGTTTACAGCATTCAGAACATTCTCAGCTATGCGGGAATGTACGGTATCGCCTCGTTAGGGATGACGTTGATCATTCTGACGGGCGGCACGGACCTATCGGCAGGCTCCAACATGGCCCTGGCGGGCGTTGTGGGCGCCGGATTGCTGGGGAAGGCCATCGGCGCTGCCAACCCTGTCAGCCTACCGGTACCACTTGCGATCGCCGCGGCGCTGTGCGTATCCACCTGCGTGGGACTGGCCAATGGCGTATGCATCACCAAACTGAGCATCGCCCCGTTTGTGGTGACGCTGGCCATGATGTCCATAGCACGCGGACTGCTGTATGTTATCGCAGACGGCGTGGTGCAGGGGGTTTCCGGCTCGCCCATCACCTTTATGGATAGCGGCTTCTGTTGGTTTGGACAGGGAAAAATCGGCGTCATTCCCGTGCAGTTTCTTCTTTACCTCATCCTGTTCGCAGCCCTCTGGGCGATGCTGAGACATACCCGTTTCGGACGCAATATCTATGCCACCGGCGGGAATCTTGAAGCGGCTACGCTGGCGGGAATCCGGACCCAGCGTGTGATTATCGCCTGTTACGCGATTGGCGGCGCATTAACGGGTATAAGTGGCATTGTGCTCGCCGGCAGGCTCTCAAGCGCGTCCACGGTCGCCGCCACCGGCTACGAGCTGGATTTCATCACGGCGGTCGCCCTTGGCGGCACGGCCATGTCGGGCGGAAAAGGCGGCGTGACGGGTACGCTGATGGGGACGCTGTTTCTGGCCGTGCTCAACTGCGGACTGGACATGTGCGGGGTACCTTCTTTTTATCAGTATCTGATCAAAGGCGTCATTCTGGTGCTGGCTGTCTATGCCGATTTCGCCTTAAAAAAGCGCAGGGAAAACGAGGTGAACAAAGCACGGGATTGATGGATTCCAGAAACTGTAATGTTCAACCGATTGAAAAGTAGCATGCTTTTTGATATAGTCAGAGCCATGGGAGGGAAGGTCATGCAGAGGAACGCTTGGAAAAAGCTCGTATGCGCGGCCTTTCTTTTCCTTTTGGCATGCACGCTCTGCGGCTGTTCCTCGCAAAGAGACATTCAGGAAATCAAGCAGAACATGATTCTGGACGAGGATATCTCCATGCGCATCTGCTGGCCCGAGACCTCTTATTTTGGAATGCAGCTTCGCAGGATTGTAAATAACTATAATCTTTCGGCGTCCGTGCGTGTTCAGCTGCAATTCTGCGACCGGGAAACGGCGTACTTTGAGGAACTGCGTCGCCAAACCGCCACGGCTACCCTTGCGGATGTTTTCATTACCGTAGAGCACCCCGGTGAGCCTTTCTGGAGGGGAAACGACAAAATGCTGGATCTTGCTCCGGTGCATCAGGCGCTGGCGCTGACGGATGCCGCAGGGCTCGACACATTGCAAAGTGGAGACAAAGTCGATGGAATATTTCTTGCCGAAGCGATGGAAGGGCTCGCATTGTACAACGCTTTTCTGCCCCAGGCAAAATGGACAGACCTGACGGAAGGACTCCTTGACACATTTGAAGCCTGTCAGGCTTCCGGAGAGATGCTCAACGCAGAACTTGACGTAGACGAATTTGCGGCTCTCGGCAAGGCGGCGGATTACCTGGCAATGCTGGTACAGTCACGGCAGCATTTTTCCTATGATGAAGATATGCCGCAGCTGTTGTCCGCATGGAAGAAAACGCTTCCTTTGTTCGGCGGCATTCAAGAGGGTTTCGGGGACGAAGGACGCAACATGAGCATACTGACGTTCTATCATTCGGGGCTGGAAACGGATGAGTCCCATATACCGCTGACCGGGCAATATGTCAGCGGCGGCATCTTTTCGGGATACCGGTACTATGTCTCGGCCGCGGCGCAGAGTGTGAGCGAGCGGAAGGAAAATGTATTTCGTTTCCTGACCTATCTTCTTGAGGAAACAAGCCGGCTTTGGGGCAGCGGAAGCGCGCTGCCCAGCCAGAAGCTGTGGACCAGGGAACTACCTGTAGCGCAACGTGAATGGCTCAACGAACAGCTGCGCCTTTATGCAAAGGATATGATTGATGCCGGCACATGCTTCCAGCTTTTAAGGGAATGGGTATCCGAAGCGGGTGGATGAAGTGAAAATTTTATTTGTCGATGATGAGCCGTTGATCCGGGAAAGCGTTCCCGCCCTGATGGATTGGAAGAAGGTGGGATGTACGCAGCTGGATATAGCGGAAAACGCCTACCAAGCGTTGGAGATGCTTCAGCGCGTCGGCTATGATCTGGTTATCACAGACATTGTAATGCAACAGATAAACGGCATTGAGCTGTCCAAGCAAATCAGGGCGCATTATTCGCAAACCAAAGTGATTATCCTGTCGGCATATGAAGATTTTGCCATGGCTCGTGGCGCGATTGAGGCGGGCGTGAGTCAATACCTGCTCAAGCCCATCGTTTCCGAGGAACTGGAGCATGCCGTGCTGCAAGTAAAGCAGGAAATTTCACAGCGGCAACAACAGCAAAGCGCTATGCAGGAAAGCGAAAAAATCGTGGACCTGTACCGGCATGTGCTAGCCGAACGCGTATGGCGCGAGCTGCTGGACCCCACGGAAGAACTTCCTGCCAGCATGCACAGCATGCTGGAGATGGCGGGTTTGTCCAATTTCCAGGGCACGATCGCCTGTGTGCTGGTCGGATGTCCAGGGGTGGACCGTGAACAGATGCACCGTTTTGCGCTGGACAGCCTTTCCTTCATGATCGGAAGCGCCGGTCTGCCGGACGCCCGTTATGCGCTGGTGGTTACCGACGCCTGCCCAACAGCGGAACTTGAACAGCTCAGAACGCGTCTGACTCAGGCCAGCGGGCAGCCCGCTTTTGTCGTCTGCGGACGCTTTGTGGATGACCTGCTCATGCTTGAAGAATCCTACAAGGACGCCTGCCGCAAGCTGATTCTCTATGGTGCAATGCGTTTGGATTCTCCTCTGCTCCAATCCGAATATGAGCGTGAGCGCAAGCCGGACGAAGAACTGGAGCATCTTTTGCGGGACCTGCGGATTGCTTTCGTCTATGGAGGAAAGAGCCTACCTCGCAAGCTGGACTCATTTTATCGCCATCTGCGACAGCATTCAAGTGAAAAGGCTCAGGCGCTTTGGGAGTCGCATTTGATGCTGGAGCTGCACGATCTGTTGCGGGACAAGGGCATAGAGGTACCCCCCTATGCAGAATTAATGCGAGATTACGCAGCCCTGCCTGACACCGGGCAGCGCAAACAGATGGTAATCGAAATCGCTGCGCGTTGCAGTGCGGGGTGCGAAAAGGAAAACCGTCCCCAGGTCCTTGTGCAGAGCATCAAGCATTATATCGAAGAAAACTTTGCGGACCCCCAACTTTCGGTCAGCAGTATTGCCAATTCATTTTTCATCAGCAATGCGTACCTGTCGCGCGTATTTAGGCGCTTTTGCCATCAAACCTGCATTGAATACATCACACAGGTCCGCATGGAGCAAGCACAAAGATTATTGGAAAATACCGAGATCCGTATTGCGGACATTGCGGAGAAAACCGGTTATTCCAGCGTATATTATTTCAGTGTTCAGTTTAAGAAATTGACGGGAGAGACGCCGGGTGAATACCGAAAACGCATGCGCCGGGAAGACGAGGGTGAGCTTTACCCTTAAAGGCAAGCTGATTCTCGGTTTTCTGGCTGTTATACTGATTATGCTCTGTGTGCTGATTTATTCCGTCTACGAAGTATTGGAGCCCCAGCTGGTGGAAACGCAGCTGGACATGCAGACCCGTTACGCGCAGATCCTCGCGCGCGCGATCTGGGACTGGAAGGAAGAGATGGAACAAGCCTCCGCCACACTTACGGTAAGTGACGAAATCCAGCGATTTCTGCGCATGAGCGCCGATGAACGTCAGAGCTACGAGCAGCAGATCGCCGCGTTGCTCTACCAGCAACTTGACGCCTACGAGGGATGGACGGAAATATGGCTTGTCAGCAAATCCTATCAGATTGTGGGTACCTCCGACGCAAAATCCGTTCGTCCATATGTTCTGGACCGGATCAGCTCAGTGGAGCGCATGGCCGGCGCAAGCTCATGGGACAGCGGCTATGACACCACCAGCATGATGCTTTGTAGAACGATTAACGATTCGCATTATCAGCCCAACACCAGCATAGGATACCTGTTCATCCGCATCGAAAGCAGCCAGATTCTCGCCCTTTTTGACCAATACCGGCTCTATGAGGGGCAGCGCTTCTCCCTAAAGGGGCAGTTTGATGGCTTTGAAATCACGGAACAGGGTTTCTTTTATAACTATTATGATGACTACGCCAATCTGATTCATGTGGAAATCCTGATGCCGCCCTGGTATCTGAGAACGTGGAGCAATCGTTCCGCCGCGATGGAAGCGCCCAACAGTGTCATCAGGAGCATGCTGCTGATTACGCTGTTTTCCTGCGCGGGGGCTTGCGCGCTGTGCATGTTCATCGCCCAGCAGGTGACCAAACCCGTAACCCAGATGAAAGAAGCCATGCGGCATTATGGCGTGGGTGATTTTTCGGCAAAGGTTGAAATCCGGGGGCGGGATGAGATGGCGGAACTGGGCAGCATCGTCAACGATATGTCCGAACGCATTTCCGAGCTGTTTGAAATGGTGCGTGCGAAGGAAAAAAGCAGAAGAAAACTGGAACTGCAAACGCTCATCTACCAGATCAATCCGCACTTTCTCTATAATACACTGGACTCTATCAACGCGATTGCGCGTTCGCATCATGATGAGGAGGTTGTTCAGCTGGTCACCTCCCTGTCCAGGCTGTTCCGGCTCGGCCTTCATCAAGGGCAGGAGTTCGTTTCTGTCCGGGATGAGGTCATGCATGCCCTCTATTACCTGCGCATTCAGAAAGTCCGCTTTGGCGATCAGCTGGCCTGGGATTTGCAGGTGAGCGAGTCTCTATCGGAGCTGCGGATCTGCAAGTTTGTCCTCCAACCCATCGTGGAAAATGCGATTGTGCATGGCGTTCGTTCCCGCATGGAAGGCGGGCGCATTCTGCTTTCCGCCCAGCGTGAAGAAAATGAGCTGCTTTTTGAAATACGGGATAACGGCATGGGTATGAGCGAGGAGGAGCTTGAGAAGATTCGTCTAAGGCTGGCTGGAAAAACATTGCCGCAGGGGGATAGCGGTTATGGCTTGTGGAACGTAAATCAGCGAATTCGCATGTATTACGGACCAAACTATGGAGTTAGGATTTTTAGCGAATACGGTGCCGGAACGACGGTCATCGTGAAGCTCCGTTTAGTGGATGATGTCCCCTCCAAGCGAGCTGGCCTGTCCCAGACTCTTTGAGGCAAACAATTCTATAT
>DBFXIC010000259.1:0-4363 GCA_048455095.1 Anaeromassilibacillus sp. | reverse complement strand
CGGCATGGTCAGAGTATAGGTGCAGCCATCGGCCTCAAACGGGATATCCTCGCCGTTGAGCTTTGCACTGGAGAATGCGCCGTTTACAGGGGTAAAGGTGAAGGTCAGCTTTTCGCCCGCCAGCACCTTTGCGCCGTAGATCGCATTGGTGGAGATGATCTCATCTGCATTGCCGCTGACTTCCATGGAGGCATTCCCACTCCACTGAGCGGTCAACAGGTGGGGATCGCGTTGGATCTCTTCTTCGAAAGTGAATGAATGGAATGCGATCGCACCCTCTGTCAGTTCAATCGACAGGTTCTTCACGTTGTTCCATGCGTTGGAGGGAATCGAAACGGTCACGTCCGCGTCATGCGCGGCATCCCAACCGCCTGTCTGTGGGATGCTGACATCCACAAATTCGTCAGCCCCGTCGCCATAGCGGAAGCGCAGGCGTGCCACCTTTTCTTTCTCCGAATCCGACCGGCCGTTTGCGGCGCGGACTGTCAGCCTACAGGCTCCGTTGGAACCAAAGTCGAGACCGTTATAGTAGAGCTTTTCCCCCTTATCGAAGCCACCAACTACCTGATCCGGCGCCTGGCGCTCCAACTTTACGGAACCGTCCACCCGGTCATAGTTCCTCGCATATGTCACTGTGTAGGCGGATTTACTCTTTCCCGTCAACACCAGCCCATCGATCGCGGATTGCAGCTGCTTTGCTGCCTCTGCAACAGCCTTATTGTCGTCCAGGTCTGCCTTTGCGGCATCCCCGTAAGCAGCTTCAAAGACCTTCCAGGATGCTTCCGTGTAGAGAAGGGGCCTGTCCTGTACGCGTGCAAAAATTTCAGCCGCTTCGTTCATGGCCTTCTCATAATCGGGATTGACCACCGGCGCACTGTCATATCCGGTGAACACCAAAGCCTCAAAGTCAAAGCTGGTTCCCTTTTCAAAGCCGACCACCAGATTTTGCGCACCCTTAATGCCCTTTGCCTTAAAGACCTGTTTGAAAAATGTCTCAGAGGACAGCTCGTAGGATTCACCCTTGCCCGCCTGGAAGACAAACGGGATTGTTTTTTCTTCCCCGTTGTCCAGGTAGCGCAGATAGCCACGGACATCCTGGTTGTTGAGAGAGCGGCCCTGAATGGTCACATCCTTGGAGCCGTAGACGCCAAAGTCGACGTTGTTAAATTTGATTTCCACCCGGTCTGTGATCGCGCTGACATAGTTCTGCATGATCACATGGCTTCCGCTCTCGATATCCGTAATCTCAATATCGCCCGCCGCAGATTCCGGGTCCATCTTTTCATACGGGCTTACATACTGAACATCGCCCTCGCCGAACCAGAAGGAATTGAAGGCGATTGAACCGTTTTTAAAGACCAGCACAATATTCTGCAATCCGGAGATGCGCGGGATGTCAAACGTCTGCGATTTGTATGCGTTCCATGCGCCCGTCTTCTGGAATTCCAAAGTGGCAATCAGTTCTCCCGTCTCCGAACCGAGTCTCAGCTCAATGACCTGCGCATAGTTGTTGTTATTCGCGCCGTTAATGGTGATACTGTTGCATCCATTGAGGCCGAAATCGACGTCTGTATATTTCATCCAGTTGTTGGCGGTGATATTGCCGACTGCCGTTGCCGCCTTTCCATTCTCATCGGTGCCGCTCTCTGTCTTAAAGTTGCCCTTGCCCTCCGTATAAGTTTCCGCTTCAATGGTTCCGTAGGGATTTGTATGGGTCTTTTCGACAAAGGTTTCCGTCAGATACGCCGGTGTCAGCCCTGTCTTTGGCTGGAACTCGTCGGATGCCATATATTGCAGGATGCTATAGTACATCTGCCGGGCTTCCGGATACTGCTCCATCTGTCCCATCAGGTCAAAACTGCACACCACCAGCTTGCCCGCGCCAACGTTTGCCTCAAACAGGCTTCCGAGCTTCCTGCTCCATTCCATATGGTCGATGTTCCATGCAAGAGGTTCCAAATCCTTGGGAGCATGATCCAGCACAATTGCGCGGGAGCCCTTCATCAGATTAAACCACTGGTAATCGTTGAAATACTCCGTGGGGAAATAGCGGAAAATGGGATGCTCATTTTGGATATACATGCCCATGGTGTGGGCGTTGCGGTCGGACTTATGGAACATTTTGCTCCAATAGTCGGTCGTCCAACGGACCGCCACACTGTCGGGAATGGTCTTGACACTGGGCTCCGGCAGATACAGAACCTTCCGCCCCTGTTCCAGAGCCTGCAGCGTCGCCTGATCCATATTCGTGGAAACCAGCACACTGTCTGGGACCGTCGTGTCGATCTGCGCGGGATACACCCAAAGATCATAGCTGTTTGCACCGACCGAATCCACAGAGACCTCCAACGTCAGCTTTGCAGCCTCTGATACGCCGGATAGAGATGCACTAAATGTGCCGAGGTCCGTCACGCCGCCCTGGGCGATGTCGGCTGCATCGAGAGAGCCCTGGGCGAGAACGTCGTCTCCATTCTTCAAGATCCAGTTTCCGACAGCTCCGTCCAGCGCCGTCTGTCCATAGTTGACAACGGAAATGGTTCCGGTCAGGGCTTCATTGTTGGTCAACACCAGCTTTGGCAGCTGCGCCAAAACGACGACGGAATCGTTAAAGCTCTTGTACTGCTCTTTGGTAAACCCGCCGGGCTTATCCTCCATAAAATTGTCCAGGATGCCGACATGCGCGGTGCCCTGCCCGGGGAAATCCTGAATGCTGAGCAGCTGATATCCCCCCATGCCCGGGGTGCGGAGCGCGGTTTCCATGTCCGCACGATAACCGATCGCGGAAACACGTGCGGAGACCTTGGAGAAGATTTCGTTCATCTCCAGCAGGCCCTTGCTCTCCATCAGGTCGCGGTAGTATTGCAGGTTGCGCGCTTCGAAGATACCGGACTCATATTTGGGGATCTCCTCGTCGAACATCGGCAGCACCTGATACTGGCCGGCCTCATGGTTCATCAACGGTTTATCGATCACGCTGATCGCGTTCTGATAGTTGAACGTGGTATTCGGCTGCATGGATTCCAGCGCGCCGCCGGATGCCGCATCCACCCAGGAGAACGAAATGCGGGTGTGATAGGGATCGGAATTCGCCTTTGTTTTACAGGTCGTCCAGTAATCGTCCCCGGTGTTAAAGGAAGGCCCCCAGTAGTTGTTGTTGCTGCCTTCCGCATACAGGCGGGTACTGTCTACACTGCGGCAGAGCTCGCGCAGCGCGTCCGCGCCATCCCGATTGCTGCCCGTTGTATTCAGCTCGTTGCCCCATGCAAACATTACAAAGGACGGATGGTTGGCAAGGTATCTCAGAATGCGGACCGCCTCTTTATCATAGTATTCGGAAAACGGCGTGCCGCCAAATCCGTACAGCTCCGGCTGCATATAGATGCCCAGCTCGTCCGCCGCCTCAAACGCGGCCTCCGGCGGCGTCCAGGAGTGGAAGCGGAAGAAGTTGATGCCGAGGCCCTGGGCCTTCGAGAAGAAGTCGATCCACTCCGCCTTAGTCATATACGGATAGCCCGTCAGCGGGAACACCGCTGAGTTGCCCTCGCCGCGCATAAAGGTGGTCGTCCCGTTGATGGTGAATTTTGTTCCGGCGGTCTTGAATTCGCGCATGCCAAAGCGTTCTATAAACGTGTCCTGGCATTCGTCCGCATCCAGCTCCACGGTCATCTCATAGAGAGCAGGATCGAATTCCGACCAAAGGCGAACGTTCTCGCCCATGGAATAAACGACCTCCAACTCCTTTTCCGTCTCATCCACACCCAAGGTAAAGGGCTGGCTCACATGCTCCGGCGTATGTACGGCGCCCTCATGGTTGTAACTGCGCGCATGGATGGTCAGATTACCGCTGATTTCCTTGCCGGTCGTGTTGTCAACCGTGATCTTTGCCAGCGCAGTTTTTTCATGGATGTCCGGATAAATCCTCACATCTCGAATAGAGACCGGGTCTGCCGCTTTCAACTCGATCTTTCCCAAAATGCCGTTCCAGTTAGTCACGGTTTCTTCTGTCAGCATATGGCAGCCCGTTCCCACTGCGTAATCCGTGTTGCGCACCTGGACAGTCAGGGTGTTTTCCTGGCCCGGGAGCAATCCCGTCAGCACATATTCCTGCGCGGTCCCCAGGGTATCGTTGGAGGTGTAATCGGTCTGCTCCATCCCATTGATCCATACGCGGGTATTCTTGGTGCGCTCCATCAGGAAAGTGACCCGCTTGCCCGACCAGTTTTCCGGGATAAACACCTTCTTTTGATAGACGGCGTCCCCCGTGTAGCTGTATTTTCTGTTCAGGTGGTTTGTATTGACGGAGGTATTCCTGTTTCCCTTTTGATTCTCATCCAGCGTTCCGGGAAGGACGCAGGTATCCGAA
>DBFXIC010000258.1:0-7438 GCA_048455095.1 Anaeromassilibacillus sp. | reverse complement strand
GAGGGGGCTAAATCATGAGTATCTTTGCATCTATCTTACGCAGCGTATACAAGCTCTCCGGCGCGAAAAAGGCGTTTGCTTTGCCGGAGGATGCACTGCGGAAGGAAATTGAAAAGCAGAACCGGCATCGTGGCGTTTTTGCGCCCACCGACCGCAAGGCATATTATGAAACGATCGCGGTAAACGGCTTTCCCTGCCTGATCGTGCGAGAGCATCCGAAGCCGTCCGAGCGCGCGATTCTCTATTTCTTTGGCGGCGGCATGGTGATCGGCCCCGATAAGGGCGACCTGCCTGTGATGCGCAAGCTCTGCCGCGAGACCAGCTGTGATGTGTGGTTTCCGTTTTACCCGCTCTGCATGGAACACTGCATTACTGAAACATACGCGATGGTGTACGAATGTTATCGAAAAATGATTACACTGTACGGCGGCGGAAATGTCAGTACCTGCGGCTTTTCCTCCGGTGGTGCGCTGGCGCTTGGCATTGCGGCGCACAACAATGCGCAGCCCGAGCCGCTGCCGCAGCCGAGGCACATTGTCGCCGTATCCCCCGGCGAGGTGCCGTGGAATGATGCGGAAAGGGCGCGGATGCGGGCGCTCAATGAAAGGGATGTTTCCATCGATTATGCCTTTATGGTGACGGTGGAGAGGTTCATGCGGCACGGCTGCGAGAATGTGCCGGACTATATGCTCTCTGGCTCTCGGGGGGATTTTACCGGCGTAGGCGATATTCACTTCTTCTATTCTGCCGACGAGGTGCTCTACGGTGCATTGCCGGACTTTGAGGAAGCCTGCAAACGGGCAAATATCCCCTATACGGTGTCCGCCCGCCCGAAGATGGTGCATTGCTACTGTATGCTGCCGATCTTCAAGGAGGCAAAGGAGGACTTTGCGAAAATCGTGGACATTTTGAAGAAATGATGCCGGAAACGGTCGTATGATGATTGAAACATGGAGGAAAACCATGGAACGCAAGCCTGATTCCTGAAAGGGGTGGGAAGATGAAAGTTTATTCCTTCGGCGCGGAAAACGCGCCGGTTATCCTGCTGCTTCCCGGCACCTGCTGCCACTGGAAGGGCAATTTTGGACGGGTCATTCCGCTGCTGGCGGACAGCTATCGCGTTCTCTGCATCAGCTACGACGGCTTCGATGAGACGGAACATACCGAGTTTCCCACTATACTGGAGGAAACAGAGAAAATAGAAACTTACATTCAGGAGCATAGCGGCGGACATATCCGGGCGGCCTACGGCTGCTCGCTGGGCGGCTCCTTTGTAGGGCTGTTGGCGGCGCGGGGGAATATTCATATGGATTACGGAATTCTCGGCAGCTCTGATCTTGACCAAGCATCTCCCATTGCGGCAAAGCTGCAAACAAATCTGCTCCTGCCGCTGATTTATCCGTTTATTCGAGACGGACGGTTCAAGAGTCGATTGCTGCAAAAACGCCTCACGCAGCGAAAGTCGGAAATGGGCGGCTATGTGCAAGCGTTCATGGAAATGCTTGGCGGCGCACGGCCCTATGTGACCATGCAGAGCTGCAAGAATCAGTTCTATTCCGACCTTATCACGCCGCTGCCGGACAAAATTGACATCCCGGGGACGGAGATACATATTTTCTATGCGCTCAAAATGGGCAAAAAATACCGCGCCCGTTATGAACAGCATCTTGCCCGCCCGGTAATCCACGAGCAGGACTTGCAGCATGAGGAGCTGCTGGCCTGTTATCCAGAGCGCTGGGCGCAGTTGGTGAAGGACATTATGGAGGGAAAGCAATGAAACACCTGCATTTTGATGTGGAGCCCAATGGCTTCTACGGCGCGTATTGGGCCTGCGAGGGCGCAAACTGTGCGGTCATCGCCATGATCGGGGACGATCCGGAGGATCGGCTGGCCCGCTCGGCGGCGAAATGGCTTGGCGCTCGGGGCGTAAACATCCTCACCATGTCGCCCGCGAAAAAAGATTATGGCCATCACAATTACCCACTGGAGCGCATAGAGGCGGCCATTTCATGGCTGAAGGCCAACGGCAACCATAAAATCGGCATTGCCGGTGCGTCCACCACCGGAACGCTGGCGCTGACGGCAGCGGCCATGTTCCCGGATATCACCCTGACCATTGCCCTGACACCAAGCGACTTTGTGTGGCAGGGCTTTCAGCAGGGCAAACGGGACGGCTGCAAGGAGTGGCCGGTGGCGGGTGAGTCGCTGTTCTCATACCGGGGCAAGCCGCTGCCCTATATGCCCTTTTGCTATCAGCACCCTGACTACTGGCACTGTATCGCCGCCGAGAGCAAACGCACCGGTGACATGGTCAACTCCCGCAAGTTGTTTGACGATTCCGAGGCGGCGCATCCCATCCGGCCGGAGGAGTTTATTCCCGTTGAAAACATCCGGGGAAAGCTGTTGCTCATCGGTGCGGAGGACGATGTGCTGTGGGACACGGCTAAATACATCCGCCGGATGGAAAAGCGCTTTGCGGAAAAGCCCCATGCGTGCGAAGTTGAGACGGCGGCCTACGCCCACGGCACCCACTTCGTCTTTCCGGAAGGGATGCTGAAAACCATGCTGCCGGTTGGCTCCGGCCTGTTTGTGAAGCTCGCGTTTCAGGCGGCAAAAAAATATCCGAAGGAATGCCGCCAGACCCGGATAGACATCGAGAAGCGGATGAACCGGACTCTGGCAGAATGGAAAGGAGCAAAGTGAGATGCGTTGGCAGGGTATGCCCATGGCCATGTGGGCAGTGTTTGCAAAGTCATTTGAAAAGCAGCTGACCGCTGTGCTGGGCTATGATGCAGACGCCGCAAGGCAGATCTTCAAAACCGCCAAGCCGAAATACAAAGAGATCATTGCCAAATTGCCGGAGTTTGAAAAGGGTGACCGTTTCCAATTGAACATCATTGGCTGTGCCATGCTGGGGGCGTTCGTTCTTTGTATGCCGAAACGGCCGGATACGGAGTCGCTGACGGTATACTATGAGAAAGCCCAGATGACGCCGCCGATGAAATGGTTCTGCCGTCAAAGCGGCAAATCGAAGTTTACGCCCAAGGATATTGCCGGAATGAAGGCCACCGCCGCCCTTAAGGCGGCTGACCGCAACCCCTACTCGTGGAACATGGACTTTTACGAGTATCCCGACGGCAGCGGTTATGAGGGGCGGTTCACCAAATGCGGCATCTGCACGCTGATGCAGGAGCTGGGGCTTTATGACCTGACGCCCGCCATGTGCCATCTGGACTACGCCATGAGCGAAGCGGGCGGCGTAACGAACTTTGTGCGGCAGTATACCCTTGCCTCCGGCGGTTCTTACTGCGACTGCGGGTACAAGAAGAAACGGCTGCAAGAGGACAGAGCATGAAATACTTTGAATTCGGACAGGTGGCACATCGGTGCGGCCTGCAAATGGAGAAGGTATGAAAGACAGCGAACTGCAATTTGACCGCAGCTGCCATGTGCTGTATTCCAAGCCCTGCAAAAAGCAGATACAGGCCAAAATTGCCCTGCACTACCCGGAAATGGAGCGGGAGACCGTCTGGGAACGGGTGCAGCGGCAGTATGCGGCGTTTCTCTCGGACTGGCGTACCAATCTCGGCGGTAAGAAAAATTTCCACAACGGCGCAGGCGGCACCTACGACTGCATCGCCATTATGAGCTATTACGCCGTCTGCCGGGATGTTGTCTCGTTCCGCGAAATTGAAGAGATCGAAGAAAATCTGATCCTGCCGGCCTTCCGGAAGCTGCGCTTTGTTGACATCAACAAGCGGTTTTGGAGGAAGCTGATGTATCGGGCGTTTCAGAACGCCGAAAAGCAGTGCGCCAAGTGGCATGACTACGAAATGCATGTTGCGCCCTATGACAAGGACAAGCCCATCTATTACGAATTCACCGCCTGTCCGGCGGCGGAATTTGCCAAGCAGTTCGGATTTACGGACATTATGCCCGCTCTGTGCAATGTGGACTTTGCTTCCATGGAGCTGATTCACGCAAGGCTGATTCGGAAAACCACCTGCGCCAACGGCTGTAAGTGCGATTATACCATCTGCGGCGACCAAGACCCGTATGTAAAGGAGCATCCGGAATACCGGGACGAGGCGGGATACCGAAGAAATCGCTGATGAAAAGGAGAAAGTGGCTATGAAATTTTTGGTATTCGGCGCGGGCGTTCTTGGCTGCAATCTGGCCAACAATCTGTTTCGCGCAGGAAAGGATGTCACACTGTTGGCAAGAGGCGCATGGGTGGAGGAAATCCGAAGCAATGGACTGCGCATCAAAAATTCGCTTTCCCGCCGCACGGCAGTCAGCCCCGTTCCGGTGGCGGCAGAGCTTTCGCCGGAGGACGCCTATGATGTGATTTTTGTGGCTGTGCGGTACACGCAGATCGAGACGATCCTCGAAACCCTGCGGGCAAGTCGTGCGAAAACAATCATCTTTGTGGGCAACAATGTGCGTGCTTCGGAAACGGCGGCGCTTCTGCCGGAGAAGAACGTGCTATTTGCCTTTACCAGCGCCGCCGGACACAGAGAAAGCAAGTATGTGGACTCGGTAGACCTCCGTAAGATCACCGTCGGGCCGCTGCGGGATGCGCCGTCTCAGGAAGAGTTGGTTCAGAAGATTTTTTCGGAGACGAAATATAAAGTTGCTTACGAGCCGAATATGGAGGACTATCTTTTGTGCCATGCTGCGTTTGTGCTTCCGGCGGTCTTCGCCTGCTATAAGACCGATGGCAATCTGAAAAGGCTGAAAAAGGATAATGCCTATCTGAACCGGCTGATCGACGCCAACATCGAGGGGTATCGGGCAATCCGAAACGCCGGACATGAGATTCTGCCGGATGCCGACAAAGAATTTGAAGGCGCAGCATACCGCAAGACCTGCTTCCGCTTTTTCAAGCTCATGTGCGCCACCGTTCTCGGGAAGATCTGCGCCTCCGACCACGCCATGAACGCCGTCGATGAGATGAGCGCACTGAATCGGGATATGAAGGCGTTTTTTGACAGTACCGGCGCAGAATACCCGGTATGGCAGGCACTGGAAGCGGAATGCGGGAGGTATCTGTCATGAAAAACAGCTATCTGACAGCTGCCTTTCAAAAAACGGCAGAGAAATTTCCGGAGAAAACCAGTGCGCTGAACGCGGCGTTTGACGCAAGCCTTTCGCGGCTGCGCCGGGAAAATGCCGATGCTACTCCGGAAAAGCAGCGGCATCTGGAAAGCCAGATCCTGCCGGGTATCGCGGCATATGAAACGCTGCAAATGGTCATGCCGAAAGAGCAGGCGCTGCAAACCGTTCACGGCTATGTGGAACAGCGGGCATGGCGGCTGAAAAAGATCTTTGTGCGGCTGCTCCATATTCCGGGACTCTATCGAAAAGTACCCGCCATCTTTGCAGAGCAGACGCCGAAGCTGTTCGGCCCGGCGGCAGGCTTTGCAGCCACAGAGATTCAGACCACCGGCGGCGTCTGGCGTATCGACATGACGAAGTGTCCCTATCACGATGCCTGCGTGCGGTATGGCTGTCCGGAGCTGTGCCGTTGCTTCTGCGACAGTGACGACATCACCTATGACGGAATGCACCCGAAGCTCCTTTGGCACCGCACGAAAACGTTGGGTAGGGGCGGAGACTGCTGCGATTTCTGCCTGAAAATTCAATGAGGAGTGAAACGCTATGAAAATCACGGTTCTTGCAACTCTTCTGATGATGTTAGCATACTTTTTGATTCTGTACGGTGCAGTGGGATTCATTCAGGACAAGCGTTTTTTCGGCTCCGCGCCGAAGGAGAACCTGGCTGCAATTCCGGATAAAAAGGAGCGCTTTCGCGGCGCACGTCTCATCGGCTGGGGGATCGAAGCCGTCGCCGTGCTGCTGTTTGCCGGTGCGGCGGTTCTCAGTGTATGGGACGGTGTCAGAAACGGGTTTCGCTTTTGGAACTATTTTGTGCGGTTTCTTGTCATGCTGTATTGCTTGGAGATTTATGATATTCTTTTCTTCGATTGGGTATTGCTGTGCCACTCAAACTTCTTTCCGCATTTTTATCCGGAACTGAAAGGCGTTGTCGGGCCGCACATGTTCGGGTACAACAAAAAACAGCATATTGCACATTTTATTCTGTATATTCCTGCATGTGCTGCAATCGCTTTGGTATGTACGCTTTTGTTTTGAAAAATCGAATGCTGCACCGGAGGACGGACTGATGAAATACTCCCGGCTTTTTACTAGATGTTACAAGCTATGAAGAAGGTTTTGACAGCGCAATGCGGTAAGGCCGTGCTGTACCGGCAGCACACCATCGCCTCCGGCGGCGCATACTGCGACTATTTCATTACGGAAAACAGAGAATCCAGAATGTCGTGAGGTCTTGCAATGGACAGATATTTAAAAGAAACGAAAATGCTGAATTATTCGGACGAGCGGATACAGCGTCTGATTAAAGACAGAAAATGGAAGAATGCCGACAAATTTGAATGCTTGAAAGCAATCTATAATTTCGTCCGAGACGAGATCCTGTTTGGCTACAATGTGGACGACAGCATTCTGGCCTCGCAGGTGCTCTCGGATGGGTACGGGCAATGCAACACCAAGGGTACGCTGTTCATGGCACTGCTCAGAGCGTGCGGTATTCCTTGCCGGGTCCACGGCTTTACCATAGACAAGAAGTTGCAAAAGGGTGCAATGACGGGATTCGTCTACAAAAGTGCGCCGAAAAATGTATTTCACAGCTGGGCCGAAGTTTATTTCGAGGAGCAATGGTATGAACTGGAGGCATTTATTCTGGACAAAGCCTACCTGACCAAATTGCAGGAAAAGAACAGCGACTGTATCGGTGCATTTTGCGGCTACGGTGTGGCCGTCAAGGACTTCAAACACCCGGTGATCGATTTTGAGCGGAACAACATCTATATTCAAAGCGAGGGAATCAATCAGGATTTCGGCGTCTATGATTCTCCCGATGAGCTGCTGAAAGAGCATCATCAGGAAATATCGGGAGTAAAAGCATTTTTGTACCGGAATCTGGGCAGGCATTTGATGAATCGGAATGTCCGGAGAATACGAGGCTGTTGATGAAAAAAACAAGCCTTGATTTATGAAACGAAGTTCAGAGGAGAAAAAGAAATGACTGCATATTTGTCTGCAAATAAAAACGCTGACTACCATAGAATAAACGAAAACAGTTGGGATGGAATCTGGTATCCCGCTGACGGAAGTAAAGAAAAAATCATGATCGTCGTATCGGGAAGTGACGGCGGACTGGAGCACGCAGGCAAGCATGCACATTTTCTGGCGGACAATGGCGTACCAGCTCTGGCAGTTGCCTTGTTCAAGACAAGACATACCGGGAAAGATCTTAAATAGTGTTTACACGAGCGATATGGTATAATGGGAGCAAGAGAGCCGAAAGAGGTGTTCCCATGAAGAATGAACAACAACGCCACGACATCAGCGA
>DBFXIC010000257.1:0-15072 GCA_048455095.1 Anaeromassilibacillus sp. | reverse complement strand
CCTTAAACCACTCGGACACCTCTCCGAGTCTTGTCTGCAACGTGGATTATTATACTGTATTTTCAATGTTTTGTCAATCGTTTTTTGCAAATATTTTCAATTCTTTTTGTCAGATTGCGATAGTTCCCGTGCAATAGATTCGACCAAAACAAATCAAAATATACAAAAATCCCTACAGCATCTTTCAGCTGTAGGGACTCTTCGTTTGGAGGCGTCACCCAGATTTGAACTGGGGAATCAGGGTTTTGCAGACCCATGCCTTACCACTTGGCTATGACGCCAAAAAAATGGAGCGAACGACGAGGCTCGAACTCGCTACCTCCACCTTGGCAAGGTGGCGCTCTACCAGATGAGCTACGTTCGCATTAATGGTGCCTCCGGGCGGAATCGAACCACCGACACGGGGATTTTCAGTCCCCTGCTCTACCAACTGAGCTACAGAGGCAAATATGGCGACTCGGAACGGGATCGAACCGTCGACCTCTAGCGTGACAGGCTAGCGTTCTAACCAGCTGAACTACCGAGCCGAATATTGGTGGGGACAATAGGACTCGAACCTATGACCCCCTGCTTGTAAGGCAGGTGCTCTAACCAGCTGAGCTATACCCCCTTCTTGATCGCTGGTGTTCATCAGCGACGTGTTATATAATACTACATGCCCCTTGAAAAGTCAATACCTTTTTTCTAATTTTTTCAAGATTTTTTTACGTACCCATTTGAAGGGGAATTCCCCCTTCAAATGCAGAAAAAGCACGTACAATACCAGGAATAACAGATACAGAATTCGCTTACTTCTTTTCTACGTTATCCGCCAGTTCCTCTAATTCCTCTTGAGAGAAGCGATAGGCACGGTTACAATACTGGCATTTTGCCTCCATAAATCCGTCTTGATCGGCCAATGTGCGGATTTCCTCTGGTTTCAGGGTGATTAATGCATTCGTTACACGTTCTTTGCTGCAGTTGCAGGCATAAGCCACCGGAGATTCGTCGAGGATCTCCATTTCAAAGCCCTGTAACACCGTTTTGCACATATCCTCAATGGTCATTCCCTTGGCCAGCATGGTCGTCACAGGCTCCAATACAGAAACATTCCGTTCCAAGCGGGTAATATCCGCATCCGTCGCACCGGGAAGCACCTGAACCAGCATACCGCCCGCCAGCATAAGCATATGATCTGTCTTGTCCACCAGAACACCTAGGGCGCACACGGTAGGGATCTGCTCGCTCGTGGCATAATAGCTGGTGATGTCCTCGGCAATCTCGCCGGAGACAATCTTCACCTGTCCGATATAAGGCTGCCCCGAACCCAAATCACGCAGCACACCCAATAGCCCATCCCGGCCTACCGCGGTGCCAACGTCAAGTTTTCCATTTTCTTTAAGAGGCAAATTCACCTCCGGATGCTCCACCCATCCGCGGCAGTTTCCATGGCTGTCCGCAATTGCAATGACAGAACCCAGAGGGCCTCCTCCATTGATTTTCAGCGTCACGGAGGCGTCGTCTTTTTTGAGCATGGCGCCCATGATAGAAGCGCCTGTGAGTAGCCTTCCAAGCGCTGCCGTCGCCACAGGGCTGGTATGATGAACCTGCTGTGCCGTAGCTACCAAACAGGTAGAATCCACTGCCGCCGCCATGATCGCCCCATTCGACGTGATACATCTAATCATTCTATCCATACAATATAAACCATCCTATCCCATTTTGCGTGCAGCGAATACCACGCGTTCCTCTTGCTCTATCGGCTCTTCAAAACGCAGGTCTCCAAAACGGTGCACCTCACCAAACCCCGCCTGTTCCAACATACGAAGGAACAATTCCTGGGGATATGCACGCTCATAAAAGTGTTCCCCGCTTCTCTGGTAAAGAGACCCTTCCCTGCCAAAGAAATCGAGCTGAATTCCGACACGATCGTTTTTCTCCTCATAGTGGTTCTGCCATATGCAATAGACGTCATCCGTATCGTAAAGAAAAATATGATTTGCCAGCACATGGCGATGCTTATACACGGTGTTAGCGTCGAAGAAAAACCAGCCGCCGGGATTCATAAACAGCGAAACACGATTGAACGTAGCCTGTACATCTTTTTCCAGCGTCAAGTGATTGATACTGTCCAGAGCGCAGATCACCGTGTCCACCGTGCCATAAAGATCGAGTTTTTGCATTTTTTGACACAGAAACAACAGGTCCAGGCCGCTCTCCGCCGCTTTTTGCCGTGCAACAGAGAGCATGTCCGCAGACCCGTCGATTCCATAAACGTCAATTCCCCGCTTTGCAAGCTCCACAGTCAAGCTGCCGGTGCCACATGCGAGGTCGAGTGTCAATCCGGGCGCATGGCCCAGATGTTCCATCAGGGAGCAGAAGTAATCCGCCCTACGGGCGTACTCCACATTTTGCGTTAAGCTGTCGTAATACTGTGCAAAGGAAGCATAACTCATTTGCTCGCTTCCTTCTCTTCTCCGTCCTTGTGGTCGAGTCGGCCAAAGACCAACGCATAACCATCGCAACCATAGTTGAGGGAACGGTTCACCCGGCTGATCGTTGCCGTAGAAGCGCCTGTCTGCGCCACGATATCGCTGTAGACGCGCTTCGTACTCAGCATATGTGCCACCAGAAGGCGCTGGGACATTGCTTTGATCTCCGGTACAGTGCACAGGTCCTCGAAAAAGTTATAACATTCATCCACTGTTTTCAGGGAAAGAATCGCCTGGAATAAAAAATCGACGCTCTCATCTTTGATTTTGGAGTTCAAAATGTCACTTCCCTATCTTAATAGATCGTATTTCCTGCTTGACGTAAAAAGATGGAAACAGCTTTTTCTTCAAAAAGGCGCGCAGTGCCGTCTCCGCCATACAGCAGCTTTTTCTTCATCAAAAGGCTACTGTAGTAAGATAAAATTTTAGCATATAAAAGTCAAAAAGTAAAGGGGTAAGCGGCAAGATTCCCAGAGAGGCAATTATTCTTATTAAATTTTTATGAATTCTGCACAGTATCGGTGCAGACATACTCGATCTGCCGACGGATCTCCTCCACCCCTTCCCCGTTCACAGCGGAGAACGGAATCAGCATCGTGTCCGGCAGCTCTTCAAACAGCTCACAATAGGCATCGAGCTGCTGGGTGCGCTGCGTCTTATTCAATTTATCACTCTTGGTGGCCGCAATCAAAAATGGCAACCCTGCCTGCGCCAAAAAGTCGATCATATGCAGATCATCCGCGGTGGGCATATGACGAAAATCCACAATCTGTACAACCAAACGGATGTTGCGTCCGGCATTCAGGTAACCCTCCACCAACTCCGCCCAACGCAGTTTTTCGGAGGCGGAAACTTTTGCATAGCCGTAGCCCGGAAGATCTACCAGGCGGCAGTCCGGCAGGCGGTAAAAATTGACCGTACCCGTTTTCCCCGGCTTTGCGCTGACGCGCGCCAAAGATTTACGGTTGAGCAGTTTATTGATGAGCGAACTCTTTCCCACATTGGAACGACCGGAGAACACGATCTCCGGTACATCCGAGGGAGGAAGCTGCTCTACGCGGCCTGAGGCGGACTCAAACGCGGCGTTTTGAAAATTCATTGGGGATTCCCCTTTCTACTTGTCCTATTTGCACCGTGTAAAAGCCCTCACTGCGGAAGCTGCGGCGCAGTCGCAGCAGCCTGTCCCGCCGCTGCAGGCAGAATTCCTGAGGGGATTCGTGCGGCCTCCGATTTTGGCTCCGGCATACGCACCAATGCCGCCTCCAACACCTGATCCACCTTCTGCACAGGAAGGAAATGCACGCTGTTCTTTACCACATCGTCCACCTCTGCGAGATCCGGCACATTGTCCGACGGGATAATGACCGTCTTAATGCCCGCCCGGTAAGCGGCCATGGTCTTTTCCTTGAGCCCGCCGATGGGCAGTACACGGCCAAGCAGCGTGATCTCCCCGGTCATGGCAATATCGTGGCGAATCGGGATATTGCACAAGGCGGAAGTGATAGCGGTCGCCATGGCGGTGCCAGCGGATGGTCCGTCCTTTGGAATCGCCCCCTCCGGCGCATGGATATGGATATCATACTTTGCATGGAAATCGTGTTCGATTCCCAGCGTCGACGCACGCGTGCGGATGCAGCTGATGGCTGTCCGGGCGGACTCCTTCATCACATCACCGAGGGAACCCGTCAATTCGATCTTTCCGGTCCCCTCCATTATAGCCACTTCGATTGGCAGCAGCTCGCCGCCGACGCTTGTCCAGGCAAGTCCGTTCACGAGGCCCACCTCGTCCGTCTTGTGCAGGCCGTCGTTTTTAAATTTTGCAGGGCCGAGCAGCCCCTCCAGATCTTTGGGAGCAATGGTAATCTTCGCTTCGCCGTCCTCAACCAGCTTCACAGCACACTTGCGGCACAGCGCGGCGACCTGCCGCTCCAGGTTGCGCACGCCTGCTTCGCGGGTATAGCCGTCGATCAGCGCATGTACTGCCGCCGGCTGAATGCGCACCTGCTTTGAAGGAATACCGTGCTTTTTAAACTGCTTCGGAATCAGATGCTTGACCGCGATCTGGAATTTTTCCTCATGCGTATAGCTGCCCAAGGTAATCACATCCATGCGGTCTGCCAACGGTTCCGGGATGAGGCTGTAATCGTTCGCAGTGGTGATAAACATCACATCGCTCAGATCGAACGGCATGTCGATATAGTGGTCGTAGAAAGCCGCGTTCTGCTCAGAATCGAGCACCTCCAGCAATGCGGAAGCCGGATCGCCCCGAAAATCATGGCTGAGCTTATCAATCTCATCCAACAGGAGCAGTGGATTTTTCGTGCCCGCCTGCTTGACCGCCGCGATAATGCGGCCCGGCATGGCGCCCACATACGTCTGCGATGCCCTACAATGTCGGATTCATCCCGCACACCGCCGAGAGAAACGCGCACATATTTGCGCCCGATGGCCTCCGCGATCGACCGCGCGATAGAAGTCTTGCCAACGCCCGGAGGGCCGACCAGACAGATGATCTGCCCTTTGATGTCCGGCGAAAGTTTCTTAACCGCCAGCACCTCCAAAATACGCTCCTTGACCTTTTTCAGGCCGTAATGGTCGCGGTCCAAAACCTTGCGCGCTTTTTCTAGGTCGATGTGCTCCTTGCCCACCGTGTTCCACGGCAGGTCGAGGCACGCCTCCAAATATCCTACAATCACGCCCGCCTCGTGCGAACCATACGGCAGCTTTGCCAGACGGTCGCATTCCTTGAGAAGCTTCTTTTCCTGCATTTCCGGCAACTGTAGCTTGGCGATGCGGTCGCGGAAGTCCTGCGCCTCATCCTGGGGATTGTCGTCCTCGCCCAGCTCGTAGGAGATCGCCTTCATCTGCTCGCGCAGGAAATATTCGCGCTGATTCTGATCAATCTGTTCCTTTGCTTTTTCACTGATCTGGCTTTCGATCTCAAGGACCTGTACCTCGCGCTGCAAAATGTCGACCAGCTTGCTCAGACGTTTCACCGGGGAGAGCTCTTCCAAAATGCTCTGCTTCTGCTCATAATCGAACATGATGTTGGAGGCGATAAAATCCGCCAGCTCCCCGCAGTCTTTTTTCTGTACCACGCCGACCACAATGTCCGGCGGGACACGGCTGTAGTTCTGCAAGTATTGTTCAAACAGGGTCTGCGTAAAGCGGATCAACGCCTCACTGCGCTGGGTCCGACGGTAGGCGCGGGTGCGCACCGAGAGAACCTCCCCCATCAGGAACGGATCGCTCTCTTGCAGACCGGCCAATTCCGCACGGTAGAGTCCCTCTACAAAGACGCGCACGCCATCCTCCGGATGGCGAACCACCTGCTTGACTCTCGCCACCACACCCATGCGGTACAAACCCTGTAAATTTGGCTCGCTGTCACCAAGGTCTTTCTGTGCGACAAGAAAGATCAGTTGGTTTTCATCCATTGCCTTTGAGAGCGCCAAGATGGATTTTTTTCTGCCTACATCAAATTGAAGCATCATGCCGGGAAATACCACCAGCCCACGCAGGGCCAGCACCGGCATCGACATGGCTTCTTCTCGTTTATTTGCCAATTGTGTTGTACTCATCGTGTATTCCTCCAAGTGCGCAGAGAATTCCAAAAAAGATCCTTCTGGCCATCTCCGGCGTCTATCAGGGCGCGCTTTTCAATCGGATCGTCTCTCATTTGAACGCACCCTAGCAGAAATGGCTGCCGCAAGGCGGAAGGTCAATGCCCTCCCGCTGCAGCAGCCATCGTTTTCGGATTGCCTGCATTGCCGCTTCTGCGGCTGCACGTTACGCGGTATCTTTTCTACCGCGCTTTCTCGACGTTGTAATTTTGATTTTGACGGGCTTCCGCTCCGGATTATAGGCGAGCACAGGCGGTTCGCCCTTCTCCACCGTCTCCGGGGTAATTGTCACCTGCTCGACCGTATAGTCCGAAGGAACTTCGTACATCAGCGGCGTCAGGATCTCCTCCATGATGCTACGCAGACCACGCGCACCGGTTTTGCGCTCAATGGTCTTGCGTGCAATCGCCCGCAGTGCTTCCGGCTGAAACTCCAGGTTCACTTTGTCAAGCTGGAACAGTTTTTTATACTGGTTCAGCAGGCTGTTACGCGGCTCCGTCAGGATGCGCACCAGTGAATCCTCATCCAAGCCGTTCAATGCGGCGATGACCGGCAGACGACCCACCAGCTCCGGAATCAGCCCGAATTTGACAAGGTCGTGCGGAATAACATCCTGCATCCAAGCGGTGGTATCCAGATCTTTCTTGCTGCGCACGTCCGCGCCGAAGCCCATCGTGGAGGAAGCGGTCCGCTTCTCCACAACCTTCTCCAAGCCGTCAAATGCGCCGCCACAGATAAACAGGATATTGGAGGTGTCAATTTGCAAAAACTCCTGCTGCGGATGTTTGCGGCCGCCCTGCGGCGGTACATTGGAGACGGTTCCCTCCAAAATTTTCAGCAGGGCCTGCTGCACGCCCTCGCCGCTCACATCGCGGGTGATGGACGGGTTTTCGGACTTGCGGGCGATCTTGTCGATCTCGTCGATATAGATAATGCCGCGCTCTGCGCGTTCAATATCGTAATCCGCCGCCTGAATCAGACGCAGCAGGATATTTTCCACATCCTCGCCCACGTAACCGGCCTCTGTAAGCGTGGTGGCGTCCGCGATGGCAAACGGCACATCCAGAATCTTGGCCAGCGTTTGGGCGAGAAGCGTCTTTCCTACACCCGTGGGGCCCAGCAAAAGCACATTGCTCTTGGTGAGCTCCACATCGTCTTTTCCATAATAAATGCGCTTATAGTGGTTGTAAACCGCTACGGACAGCGCAATTTTGGCCTCGTCCTGCCCAATCACATACTCGTCAAGCTGTTTTTTGACTTCCTGCGGCTTTGGCAGCACGGCGGAGGTCTCGCTGTAGCTGCTCTTGCGGTTGTTCAGGTTGCTCTCGTCCTCTAAAATAGACATACACAGCTCGATACACTCGTCGCAGATATAGACGCCGGGCCCGGCAATCAACCGGCGCGCCTCGCTCTGCGGCTTTCCGCAAAAGGAACAGCTAATGCCTCTCTCTTTGATGTCGTCGTTATTGGGCATTCGTATCACCAACCTATCTCAATCAAAAGGGATTTCTCTTACAGATCTGCCTAAAGTCAGCGGTGTTCAATGACCTTGTCGATCAAGCCGTATTCCATCGCCTGCTCTGCAGTCATGAAGTTGTCGCGTTCGGTATCACGCTCAATGACCTCCAGCGGCTGGCCGGTACGCTCCGCGAGAATCCGGTTCAGACGCTTCTTGGTCTGCAGGATATGATTCGTATGAATCTGAATATCAGTTGCCTGACCCTGCGCGCCGCCGCTCGGCTGATGGATCATGATGTCGCTGTTCGGCAGCGCAAGGCGCTTGCCCTTTGTGCCCGCCGCCAGCAGGAACGCGCCCATGCTGGCCGCCATGCCCATACAAATGGTGGACACGTCGCATTTGATATACTGCATTGTATCATAAATCGCAAGTCCGGCGGTCACGGAACCACCCGGGCTGTTGATGTACAGGCAAATATCCTTGCTCGGGTCCTGGCCTTCCAGATAGAGCAGCTGTGCAACCACCAGGCTGGAAGTCGTGTCGTTCACTTCTTCGGTCAGCATGATGATGCGGTCGTTGAGCAGGCGGGAAAAGATGTCATAAGAACGCTCCCCGCGGCTCGTCTGCTCCACTACATAGGGAACTAGGCTCATATCGGTATGATTATTTCCAAAAATCATGTTCAGAATCCTCGATTCTCCACGCGAAAATTGAAAAGGACTACCGCCGTGTTCCGCGTGGGAAGCACGGCGGCCCCAAAACAGCGGGGGCCTTCATCTCTTTGTGAAAAACACGTACAGAGCTTTGGCCGCTTTTCCGCCGGTTATGCAACAAAATTATTCTGCGTCCTCCGCCTCGGTCACAACCGCATTGTCGCGCACGATCTGGATGGCCTTCTCCACAGAGATATCCTTTGCAAGATCTTCTCTCGGGATGAAGCCCTTCACCTTTTCAACCTCCATCTCGTAGCCCTTTGCAATCTTCTCGAACTCAGCGTCGATCTCCTCGTCGGTCGGCTGGATGTTCTCGAGCTGCGCAATCTTCTCAAGTGCAAGGCGAACCTTGACCTGACGCTCCGCCTGCGGGCGGAAGGACTTACGCAGGCCGTCCATATCCATACCCTTATACTGCAGGTATGTATTCAGATTCAGGCCCTGGGACTGCAGACGGTATGCAAAATCGCGCACATCCTCGTTGATGCGGTTCTCATACATAGCTTCCGGAATCTCCGCCTGAACCAGCTCCACGAGCTTGTCGATCAACTGGTTCTCTACGCCGTCCTTCGCCTGTGCTTCGGCGGCCTCTTCCAGTTTCTTGCGCACGTCGGCCTTGTATTCGTCGAGTGTGTCGAAGTCGCTGACGTCCTTCACAAAGTCGTCGTCCACCTCGGGCAGTTCCTTCATCTTGATCTCATGCAGCTTAATCTTAAATACAGCTTCCTTGCCCGCAAGCTCTTCCGCCTGGTAATCCTCCGGGAAAGTCACGTTTACATCAAATTCTTCGCCAGTGCTGTGGCCGACCACCTGCTCCTCAAAACCGGGGATAAACTGGCCGGAACCGAGCGTGAGGCTGAAGTTTTCCGCCTTACCGCCCTCGAACGCAACGCCGTCCACAAAGCCCTCAAAGTCAATTACCGCGATATCGTCGTTCTGCGCCGCGCGATCCTCAACCGTCACCATGCGGGAGTTGCGATCCTGCACCTTGGCAATTTCCGCATCCACAGCCTCATCGGTCACGGAAACCTTTGCCTTTTTAGCCTCGATGCCCTTATAGCCCTCGATCTCTACTTCCGGCTTTGTGGTGATGGTCGCCTTGAACACAAGGCCGTCCTTGCCTGCGGAAACGAGATCAAAGTCGATTCTATCTTCAATCATGTCAAGCTTCGCTTCGTTGACAGCTTCTTCCAGCGCGTTCGGATAGAGCGCGTTGATCGCGTCCTCATAGAAGACCTCCTGGCCATAGTACTTTTCCACGAAAGCGCGCGGTGCCTTACCCTTGCGGAAGCCGGGGATCGCAATCTTCTTATTCTGCTTGCGGTACGCCTGATCCACCGCTTTTTCAAAGGATGCGCCGTCGATTTCTACTTCCAGCTGGTAACGGTTGGTGTCAACCTTGTTGCATGATTTCAAAGCCATTTTTATTTCCTCCTGCAAAATTGCAAATTATCTACGTTATTATAGCACAACAGTTCAGGATATTCCACCCATTGCAAAAATATTCAAAAATTATTCATCAGACGCATTCCGCTCCGGAACCCGGACGAGCATCGGCATGAACCCCAGGTGGTCGCAGGAGATCAAGACCATCTTGATTCCGGCGTATTCGCCTGTGATGGCGCGCCGCGCCGCCTGGCTGCCATGGATGTGTCCAAAGTAACACGTCTTTACGCCGCGCTTTACCAATACATCCAGAATCTCTCTGCACTCCGCGCCATCGTATACGGGCGGATAGTGCAGAAAAACCACCGGCTCGCCGCCCTGACGCAGGCCGTCATCGATGGAGGCGTTCAGCCGTCCCACCTCGCGGTTGACGATTTTTACATCCTCGTCGCTCTCCGCGTTATAGAGCCATCCACGTGTGCCGCACAGAGCCATACCATCTGCGAGCGCCGCAGTGTTGTGAATGACATTGATGCTGGTGAAGCCTTTTTCTTCTAAAAAGTGATCGATCTTCTTTCGGGTGGACCACCAATAGTCGTGATTTCCCTTGAGAATCCACTTCTTGCCGGGCAGCGAATGGATGAATGCAAAGTCCTTTTCCGTTTCCTCCAGCCGCATTGCCCAGGAGATGTCCCCGGCGATCACTACGGTGTCCTCTTCGGAGACCACAGCGCGCCAGTTCTTTTCCAGCTTTTCCACATAGCCCTGCCATCCTTCAAAGACGTCCATCGGTTTATCCGTGCCCAGAGAGAGGTGCAGGTCTGCAATTGCAAATACCGCTATCGTAATCGTCCTTTCTTTGGAGGTCCGCAGGGGGGATTCCCCTTTTTGACAATCCGTATTCAATCGGCCTGGAACCCATCTTTCCACAAAACAGCACTGGAATCCAGGCGCCTATTTTTTGTATTCCCTTTTGGGGCTGCTCCCTACGATTTATTCAGAAATTCCCAGGCCGCTGAGCACCATGGCGCTCATATTGTCCGGCGTGCAGCACTGGGTAAAGCGGACCGGCTTTCCTTCCAGCGCCGAAATCGGACCCGGTACCGGCGCGCCCGTGAGTGCCGCCAGCGTCCGCACATTTTCCAGGTCGTTGCCGCTTACCCGGTTCTGATCCACCGCCATCAACACGCTGGTTGCAAACTTATAGGGATTGGCCGTGGAAGCGACCACTGTGGGTGTCTGTTTGTCCTCGGTCTCGGCCAGATAGTGGCGGTACACCTGCACCGCCACCGCTGTGTGGGTATCGCACACATAGTGGGACATCTCATAGACTTCGCTGATGGCCTCCGCCGTCTGCGAATCATCACAGAAGCCCGCATAGAAGAGTTCCTGTAGTTTTTGTAACATCTCCGGCCCCACCTCATAGCGGCCGGTCTCCGAAAGCTGTTTCATCCATCCGGCCACGCGCTCACTGTCACAGCCGGTCAGGTCATAGAGCAGACGTTCCAGATTGCTGGAGACAAGGATATCCATGGACGGCGAAATCGTGGTGAAGAATTGGCGGTTGCGGTCGTACACGCCTGTGCGCAGAAACTCCGTGAGGACGTTGTTTGCGTTGGAAGCACAGATCAGCTTGTTTACGGGCAACCCCATCTTTTTCGCATAATAAGCGGCCAAAATATTTCCGAAATTGCCCGTGGGCACCACGACGTTGATCTTCTGCCCGGCCTGCACCTTGCCCTGCGCCATCAGGTCGCAATAGGCGGAGAAATAATAGACGATTTGCGGCAGAAGGCGTCCCCAGTTGATGGAATTTGCGCTGGAGAACATCATCCCGTGCTCCGCCAGCTTCTCCTTCATCGCCGGATCGGTGAAGATGCGCTTCACACCGGTCTGCGCGTCGTCGAAGTTGCCCTCGATGGCGCACACCGACACGTTGTTGCCCTCCTGTGTGGTCATCTGGGTTTTCTGCATGGCGCTCACGCCGTTCTGCGGATAGAATACCATGATCTTTGTGCCCTCTACATCGCGGAATCCCTCCAGAGCAGCCTTGCCGGTATCGCCGGAGGTTGCCACAAGGATCACCGCGGTCTTATCCGAATGGATTTTTTTGAGGGACTTCGTCAACAGGTGCGGCAGAAGCTGGAGCGCCATATCCTTAAATGCACAAGTCGGCCCGTGCCAAAGCTCGAGCAACTGCACCGGCGCGGGACAGTTTACAAGCTCCGCCAGCGGCGCGGGATGCCCTCCGGAGAACTTTTCGTCGCCATAGGCTTTTTCCACGCAATCGTGGATCTCTTCCGGTGTAAAATCCGACAGAAAATCCCCCAGAATCCGCTCTGCGCGTTGGGTATAGGAAGCATTTTTCAGCTCTTCCAACACGGAGAGGTCATATTGTGGCAGACATTCCGGGACAAAAAGTCCCCCGTCTGCACTGATTCCCTGCGCAATGGCCTGCGCCGCGGAGACCTGTTCGGCGCTGTTCCTTGTGCATTGATAGTTCATATTATTTCCTCCTTTTTTTCCGCCGTCCCAAAGCGCGATTGAAAACCGGCAAGCAGCTGTGGGAGCGCTTGACGGATTTCAGCCGCGCTTTTGTCGCCGTTCTATTTTATAATAGAAATGTACGCTTGTCAAAGAGAAGTGAAAAAATGGTACGCATTGTCGAAAAAGACCGCACGGACGAGCGATTCCGGATAGTTTCGGTGCAGCATCTTTTCCGCCAGAAGTTCCACGGATTCGATCCCCGTCATGCCATCCGGTAAATCTGTCCCATCAAAATCGCCGCCGATGGCGACGGTCTTTTCACCACCCAGCGAGAGGAAATGTTCGATGTGGCGGAGGAGGTCGTCCAGGCCGGCTTCCCAGGAATCGTCCAGAAACCGGCGCACAAAGGTCGCGCCGACGATGCCACCCCTGTCCCGGATGGCACAGAACTGTTCATCCGTAAGGTTGCGCGGATTGTCGCAGAGGGCGCGGGCATTGGAATGCGTGGCCAGGAACGGTCTTTGCGTCAGTTCCGCTACTTCCCAGAAGAGTGGTTCACTCGCATGGGAGACATCCACCGCGATACGGCTGCGTTCCAACTCTTGGACTACTTCCTTGCCAAACGGTGTCAGGCCCTTGGGATGGGCGACCTCCGCGCCGTCCCCAATCTCGCAGGAGGCGTTCCAGGTGAGTGTGACCGCCTTGACGCCGCATTCCCTGAATCGGGCCACACGCTCCAGCTTGCCGCCGAGCGCTGCACCGCCCTCCACTGTGAAGATCGCGCCGCATCGGCCCGTCTGCGCTGCCTCTGCAAAATCCGCCGCATCACGGCAGATTTTAAGTCTATCATCGTGCAGCCGTTCCTGCTGCTGCAGTTCGCCATATACCGCTTCAAAATAGCGGTACGCCTCTTCCCCACGCAGCTCATCGGGAATCCATACGGCAAAGCATTGGAACCAAGGATGATATGCCGCGCCGCGTTTCAGGCAGAGGTGCAGATCGTTGTCCCAAAGATCCTTTTTCTGTTTCCAGCACTCCGCAATGGTGTCGCAGTGCAGGTCAAAATAGTTCATAGTCGCCTCCATCAAATGCATTTTCGAGGTATTCCACTGCCGTTCCGCCCGGTCCGGTTACAACTGCGGCCACGTCAAAGCGCGGCTGCAAATCTACCCCATGCTCCTGCAAATAGCAGAGGGCCGTTTTGATGATCCTCCGCTGCTTTACGGGCGTCACTGCGTCTAAAGGCCCTGCTTTGGCATTCGCCGCGCGGGCTTTGACCTCTACAAACACAATATACGGACCGTCCACCGCAATCATGTCAATTTCCCCATACCGGCTGTGGTAGTTCCGGTCCAAAATTTCCCATCCCCTCTTCATTAGGAAACAGGCGATGTACGCTTCTTCGGAGGCGCCCCTGTTCAATAGGAATCCCCCAAAATCTTTTTCAGGAAAGATCTCCTGTGGATGGGGCAGGGCCCATATTGCCGCAGCAATTCCGTGTGCAGCTTGGTGCCGTACCCCTTATGTTTGGCAAATTGATAAATAGGATAGAGTTGATCCAACTCGACCATCAGACGGTCCCTGCTCACCTTTGCAAGAATGGACGCCGCCGCAATGCTCGCGGAACACGCATCGCCCTTGACCACCGTCTCTGCTGCGACTTCCAGCGGCGGCATACGGTTGCCGTCCACCAGCGCATAGTCCGGAGGGACGGAAAGGCCGTCGCATGCGCGGCGCATGGCCAAAAACGTCGCCTGCAGGATATTAATCTCATCGATCTCCTGCTCTGTGGCAAATGCAATGGAATAGCTGACCGCCGTCTCCCTGATGACATCAAAAAGCTGTTCTCGCTTTTTTTCGCTCAGTTTCTTTGAATCGTTCAGCCCCTCTATGGACGCATCGGCGGGCAAAATAACTGCGGCAGCGAACACCGGGCCGGCCAGAGGGCCGCGTCCCGCTTCATCGATGCCGCAGATCTGTGTGAATCCCCGCCGGCGCGCGGCCGACTCATATGCAAACCAGTCGATTGATTCCATACGCGCCTCACTTTCCCGCCGGGGCGGGGGCCGCCTCCAGCGTAATGCGTCCCAGCTTCGCGCCGCGGAATTCATCCAACACCGCAATGGAGGCACGCTCGGTATCGATCTCTCCGCCGGAGATCAGCATTCCACGCTTTCTACCGACCAACTCCAGGATTTCGTAGCCCTTCATTCCAGACAGATCGACATCCCCGAGTTTATAGCGCTCTTTGACGGCGTTTGCATAGCTGTCCCGCAGGACCTCCAGGAGCCGGGAAGCCAGGTGCTCGGTGTCCACCACCTCGTCCTTGACCGCGCCAGTGAATGCCAGCCGCTCGCCGACCTCCTTATCCTCAAACTTCGGCCATAGCACGCCGGGCGTGTCGAGCAGTTCAAACCCCTTGGCGATGGTGAACCACTGGTTGGAACGGGTCACACCCGGGCGGTCCTCCACGTTTGCCTTGCCGCCCTTGGAGAGGCGGTTGATCAGGGAGCTTTTGCCCACGTTCGGAATGCCGACCACCATCACGCGGATCTGGCGGCACACCATCCCCTTGGCCTCCCAGGCGGCGATGCGGTCCTTCAAGACCTCCTTCACCAGTGGGATGAAATTGTTCAATCCCTTATTGGTGCGGCAGTCGATCGCAATGGCGGGAATCCCCTTTGATTTGTAATAGGCGATCCAACGGGCGGTCTGCGCTGGATCCGCCATATCGCTCTTGTTCATCAAAATCACACGCGGCTTATTTTGAATCAGCTTGTCCAAAACCGGGTTCCGGCTACTGACCGGCACGCGCGCGTCGATGATCTCCGCCACCGCGTCCACCAACTTTAAACTTTTTTCAATCTGTCGTTTGGTCCGAGTCATATGGCCCGGAAACCATTGAATCGATTGCGCTTCGCTCATCGTTGTTC
>DBFXIC010000256.1:0-3240 GCA_048455095.1 Anaeromassilibacillus sp. | reverse complement strand
GAAGAATGGTGTCCTGCCCGCCGCTACAATTGAATATTATAACGCTAAATGACCTGATTTGTCAAGTCCTCGCCTTCATGCTGAATCTCGACGCCACTGTAGCACTTCATGCCCGTGCCGGCCGGAACCAGCTTGCCGATGATAACGTTTTCCTTCAGGCCGAGCAGCGGATCCACCTTGCCCTTGATGGCAGCGTCGGTGAGCACGCGGGTTGTCTCCTGGAAGGAAGCCGCAGAGAGGAAAGAATCGGTCGCCAAGGAAGCCTTGGTAATACCAAGCAGCGTCGGCGAGCAGGTCGCCTCGCGAAGCTCTGTCTCTCCTGCGGCGATGCGGTCGCGGATCGCCTGGTTCTCCGCCTCGAACTCGGACTTCTCAACCAGCGCGCTGGGCAGCAATTTCGTATCGCCCGGGTCCTCTACCTTGACCTTCTTCATCATCTGGCGCACGATGACCTCGATGTGCTTATCGTTGATATCAACGCCCTGCATCCGGTAAACGCGCTGTACTTCTTCGATCAGGTAATCCTGCACCGCATGGGTTCCGCTGATTGCAAGCACGTCGTGCGGATTGACAGAACCTTCCGTCACACGGGTTCCCTTCGCAATGACGTCGCCCTCGTTGACAATGATGCGGGAACCGAACGGAATCAGGTAGGACTTGCTCTCGCCGCTCTCCTGGTCCGTCACCACCACATGGCGGTTCTTCTTGATATCCTCAAAGGAGACCCGGCCGCCGATCTCGCTGATGATCGCCAGATGCTTGGGCTTACGGCCCTCAAACAGCTCTTCAACGCGGGGAAGACCCTGTGTAATATCCTCCGCACTGGCGACGCCGCCGGTGTGGAACGTTCTCATAGTCAGCTGGGTACCAGGCTCGCCGATGGACTGTGCGGCGATGATACCGACCGCCTCGCCCACGGTGACCGGCTGGCCGTTCGCCAGGTTCGCGCCGTAGCACTTCTGGCAGACGCCATGGCGCGCACGGCAATTCAGGATGGAACGCACCTTGATGCGCGCTACGCCGCGGCCCACAATAATGTCCGCGTCGTTGTCGTCCATCATCTTATCCTTGGAAACGAGCACCGCGCCCGTCTCCGGGTCGACAAAGTCCTCCACCAAATAGCGGCCAATCAGGCGCTCATGCAGGGATTCGATAGATTCCTTGCCTTCCTTGATGTCGAAAACCTCCAGGCCGTCGGTCGCGCCGCAGTCCTCTTCGCGGATGATGACATCCTGGGAGACGTCGACCAGACGGCGGGTCAGGTAACCGGAGTCAGCGGTACGCAGAGCGGTATCTGCCAAGCCCTTTCTGGCGCCACGGGAGGAGATGAAGTATTCCAAAATGTTCAGGCCTTCACGATAGTTGGCGCGGATCGGAATCTCAATTGTCTTACCAGACGTATTTGCAATCAGTCCGCGCATGCCGGCGAGCTGACGGATCTGGCTCATGGAACCACGGGCGCCGGAATCCGCCATCATGAAGATTGGGTTGTAGCGGTCAAGACCCTTCTGCAGGGCGTCGGTGACGTCGTTCGTCGCCTTTTCCCAGGTTTTCAGGACAGCGTTGTAACGCTCGCCGTCGGAAAGCAGGCCGTTCTTGAACTGTTCAGTGACCATATCGATCTTTTTCTCCGCAGCGGAGATGATCTCCTTCTTCTGCGGCGGGATGGTCGCATCGCAGACGGCGACCGTGATGGCGCTCTTGGTGGAATACTTATAGCCCTGTGCCTTTACTGCGTCCAGCACCTCAGAGGTCTTGGGCACACCGTGCACTTTGATGCATTTATCAATGATTTTTCCCAGCTGCTTCTTGCCAACCAGGAATTCAATCTCAAACTTAAAGCGGTTTTCCGGATCGGAGCGATCCACAAAGCCGAGGTCCTGCGGGATGGGACGGTTGAAGATCATGCGGCCGACCGTGGTATCCACCAGGCGGGAAACCTTCTCGCCGTTGATCTCCATGGTGCGGCGGACCTTGATCTTGGCATGCAGGCCGACAATATGCGCATCGTACGCCATAATGGCTTCGTCGAAGTCGCGGAACACCTTGCCTTCGCCCAGCTCGCCATCCTTTTCCAACGTCAGGTAATAGGACCCCAGAACCATATCCTGCGTTGGGACCGTCACCGGACGTCCATCGGAGGGCTTGAGCAGGTTACCAGCGGCCAGCATCAGGAAGCGGGCCTCGGCCTGCGCCTCGGAGGACAGTGGCACGTGTACAGCCATCTGGTCGCCGTCAAAGTCTGCGTTGTACGCGGTACATGCCAGGGGATGCAGCTTCAGTGCGCGGCCTTCCACGAGAACCGGCTCGAACGCCTGAATGCCCAATCTGTGCAGCGTCGGTGCACGGTTGAGCAGCACTGGATGGTTCTTGATGACAATTTCGAGTGCGTCCCAAACTTCGGGCTTCGCACGCTCCACAGCCTTTCTAGCCGCCTTGATATTGCCGGCCGCACCGGTCTCCACCAAACGCTTCATCACGAAGGGCTTGAACAGCTCCAGCGCCATCTCCTTCGGGAGGCCGCACTGGTACATCTTGAGTTCCGGGCCAACAACGATAACAGAACGGCCGGAGTAGTCAACACGCTTGCCCAGCAGGTTCTGACGGAAACGGCCCTGCTTGCCCTTCAGCATGTCGGAAAGGGACTTCAGCGGGCGGTTGTTCGGACCAGTGACCGGTCTGCCGCGGCGACCGTTGTCGATCAGGGCATCGACCGCCTCTTGCAGCATACGCTTTTCATTGCGGACGATGATGTCCGGCGCGCCGAGCTCCAACAAGCGCTTGAGGCGGTTGTTGCGATTGATGACGCGGCGGTATAGATCGTTCAGGTCGGAGGTGGCGAAACGGCCGCCGTCGAGCTGAACCATCGGGCGAATATCCGGGGGAATAACCGGCACCACGTCCAGGATCATCCACTCCGGACGGTTGCCGGAGAGACGGAACGCCTCCACAACCTCCAGACGCTTGAGGATGCGCACACGCTTCTGACCGGAGGCCGTCGTAAGCTCATCCTTCAGCTCTACGGATTCCTTTTCCAAATCGATCTCTTCCAGCAGCGTTTTAATGGCTTCCGCGCCCATGCTGGCCTTGAAATCATCCTCGTATTTCTCGCGCAGATCGCGATACTCCTTCTCCGTGAGGAGCTGCTTTTTCTGCAGCTCGCGCACATCGCCGAGGTCCGTGACGATATACAGGGCAAAATAGAGCACCTTTTCCAACATGCGGGGGGATATATCCAGG
>DBFXIC010000255.1:0-10362 GCA_048455095.1 Anaeromassilibacillus sp. | reverse complement strand
ACTGCGGCGTTCGCCCGCCTTGATCCCTCGGATTTTGTCCAAGATCTCAAAGCGTTTTTCCATCGCCTGCCGGAGATGGATTTCATCCGTTAAGATCAAAAAACGGCCGCCGGAAAGACGGCGTAAAAAGCCGCCCATACTCTGTGCCCATTCCGTGAGCGCCTGTTCCACTTCCGAAGCGATGCGGGCGTCTTCGCTGCCGCTGGAATCCCGGGCCAGCTCCTCACGGTTGTCAAAGTGCGCCAACACCACCACGGGGCGTTTTTCCACGTACTCCCGATTGATGGCCTTGTAATAGGTGTCGTCCACCAGGCAGAGGACATGCCCCCGATCCGTTGCCGTTGCAAATGCCGTGAATCGGCGGTCCCCTATGCTGACATCCGTTCCGTTTGCCGCAGCCACCTGCTGAATTGTGTGGGGATACAGGAATTTCATCACATTTTCCCCCCGGCAATCGCGCGGTCCTCCCACACTTTTCAGAAAAGCAGCGTTTGCCCACACGATGTCGCCTGCCTCGCCCACAATGGCTGTCGGCATAGTAAAACGCTCCAGCGCATCGTATTCCCGTCCGAAGAGTGCCTTTTTGGCCGCCTTCACGGAAGTAGCGACATATCCCTGGAATTTGATGTTTACAACCGCAACAGCTGAAATGGCCAGAACGGCCGCCACAGCTTCCACGATAAAGACCGCGCGGTGGCTGGTAAACCAGCTCACCGCCGCCATGATCAGCATCACCGCTGCAAGAATAAAGCAGACCGGCGACGCCACCCATACTCTTTTCTTCACGATTGTTCTCCTCTAAATTGCGTTTGGGTATACAGGCCCATTGGTTCCCGGACGCACGGCCTCTTTTTAAACCTCCATGATGATCGGAAGGATCATCGGGCTGCGGCGCGTACGTTCATAGAGGAAGCGGGAAAGTTCATCCTTGATACGCGTCTTGAGCGTGCCCCAGTCGTGGATATGATGTTCGGAGCAGCTCTCCAACGCGGCAATCACGCGCTTTTTGGCCTCGTCGATCAGTGGCTCGGCCTCACGCACATAGACAAACCCGCGCGAAACCACATCTGGACCGGCCACGACCTGTCCATTGTCGTCGATGGTGCATACCACCACAATGAGGCCGTCCTCTGCCAGATGTTTGCGGTCCCGCAGGACAATGCTTCCCACGTCGCCCACGCCGAGACCGTCCACAAGGATGCGGCCAGCGGGGACGGAGGTCAACTTCTTCATATATTCTTGGTTGAGCTCCACCACGTCTCCGATGTCTCCGATATAGACGTGGGACGGGTCCATACCCATCGAGGTGGCAAGTCCCGCGTTCTTGCGCAGATGCTTCTGCTCGCCGTGGACCGGAATAAAATACTTCGGCTTGGTGATCCCCTGGATAATCTTTAATTCTTCCTGACAGGCGTGGCCCGATACATGCACCTCGTACATGGATTCGTAGATGACCTCGCAGCCGCGCTTGAGCAGCTCGTCGACGACGGAGCCCACGGTCTTTTCATTTCCGGGAATCGGCCTTGCAGAAATGATGATAAAGTCTTCCGGCCCCACCTCTACCTTGCGGTGGTCGGCAAAAGCCATGCGCGTCAGGGCGCTCATCGGCTCTCCCTGGCTGCCCGTGGTGATCAAAACCACCTTCTCGCGCGGATAGCGGTTGAGCAGATCGATGTCGATCAGCACGCCGTCCGGCACCTGCAGATAGCCCATCTCCACTGCGATGCCCATGACATTGAGCATACTACGGCCGGAAAGCGCCACTTTTCTGCCATAGCGCACAGCACAGTTGATAATCTGCTGCACACGGCTGATATTGGACGCAAAGGTCGCGATGATGATGCGCTTTTTCTCTGCACGTTTAAACAGGCTTTCAAAGGAGTTGTCCACCATCTGTTCCGTCTTGGTGTAGCCGGGCCGTTCCGCGTTGGTCGAATCCGCCAAAAGCGCCAAAACGCCCTCGTTGCCCAACTCTGCAAAACGGCCGAGATCGATCATTTCGCCCCACGCGGGCGTGCAGTCGATCTTGAAGTCGCCGGTATAGACCACGGTACCCGCCGGCGAATGGATCGCAAAGCCCACCGAGTCCGGGATGGAGTGATTCACATGGATAAATTCAACGTCCATGCAGCCCAGCTTTACCGTTTGGCCGGGTTTGACCACATTCATTTTGACCTTTCCGGAGAGGCCGTGCTCCTTGAGCTTGCCGTCCACCAGGCCGAGGGTCAGCATGGTGCCATAGATGGGCAGGTTGACGCGTTTAAGCAGATACGGCAACGCGCCGATATGGTCCTCATGGCCGTGCGTCAGGACGATGCCGCGGATCTTGTCCGCGTTGCGCTCAACAAAGGTGAAGTCCGGCAGCACCAGATCCACGCCGAGCATATCGTCGTCCGGGAAGGACATGCCGCAGTCTACGATCAGCATATCGCCTTCGCACTCATACAGGGTAAAGTTCTTTCCGATCTCGTTCAGTCCGCCCAAAAAATAGATTCGGACGGACGGCTTCTTTCCGCCGCCGTTCTGTCCGCGCTTTTTGCCGCGCGAAGGCGCGGGTTTCGTCTCCTTAACGCCTGAATTCTGCGCTTTTTCCGTCTCCGCCTTCTTCGGCGTGCGGCGCACAGTGCGGCGTTTGGGCTGTTCCGGGCTTACTGCCGGAGCTTCCGCCTGCATGGGCTGTTCCGATCTTACCGGCAGCGTCACTTTCCCATAAAGTGCGGGACGTGTCTCCGGCATTGCGCCCATCGCTTGCTTTTCAGGCGGATTGGGTGTTCCCTCATGATTCAGATTTTGTTCTATCAAAATACAACCTCCATTGTCCTTTGGATATGCCGATCAAAACGCCCGCCTGCAAACGGTGCCTGGCGGCGTTGGCATTCCAAAAATTTAAAATATATATTTTTAATCCGCACTGCATCGCCCCATACGGTGCCTTCCCACACGTCCCAGGGCCGCGCGTATTAATAATATTCGGGTTTATACAGCAAAGAGGCCCGTTCTCCGGCGCCTCCAAATCGCTTTGCATGCAATTGTATGCCGACCGCAGGCCGTACATCCGCGCATAGCGGCAAGACCGGGCCTGACCGGTTCCGATTGTCATTATTGTACCTTGATTCCGTATACCTGTCAAGCTGTTGAAGCAGGGCGCTGGACCGTGCAACTGTCGCTACTATTATTGCCCTGCGGACTTTCGTTAAACCATATGGAAGGGAAGAAATGTAAAAATCCCTGTTTGATAAAACAAAGTATGTTATAATAACCTCACGCCGTGACCGGAAATCAGAGGTTTCCGACGGCTGAGAGAGCATTGAAATTGTGACCCGGTAGTGAAATGTTGTGATGTGAAACCATCCCAGCGATTTTGATGTTCTAACCATGTTTATGTTATACTAATCTCATGATAAACTTCCATTTATACAACTGGTTTATCTGCTTTATTGTGAAAGCTGTATTTGCGTGATAATCTTCTTACCAAACCGCATAAGCGGGAACAAAGGACGGAAACTATGAAACACGTGGAAATTTTTACGGACGGCGCCTGCCAGGGCAATCCCGGCCCGGGCGGCTGGGGCGCCATTCTGCGCTTTAACGGCGTAGAAAAGGAGATCAGCGGCGGCGATCCGGACACCACCAACAACCGGATGGAGCTGACGGCGGTCATCAGCGCCCTGCAATGTCTGAAGGAGCCGTGCTCGGTGACGCTTTGCAGCGACTCCCAATATGTATGCAACGCCATTGAAAAGGGATGGGCAAAAAAATGGAGGCAGAATGGCTGGCGCAAGGCGGACAAATCCCCCGCCCTGAACGCCGACCTTTGGGAAACTCTTTTGAATCTATTAGATGTCCACCAGATGGAAATTCGCTGGGTGCGCGGCCACAACGGGCACCCGGAAAATGAACGGTGCGATCGTCTGGCCGTCGCTGGGGCAGAACGGGCAAAAGCCGCAGGCCAAGTCCTGTAAGGTATTCCGCTGAGAATGGTCGTCTTTAAAAAGGCGTGGGTTGAAATCGGGCTGCGGGCGTCGCTCAGAACTACAACTGCGTAAATTGCCCATCCCCGTACTGAGGCGTATTTTGCCAAATGCCTACTACTCGATTGACAAAATACGCCTCTTTTCTTTCTTTTATATGTCCTATCGGGGGAATATCCAATTTTTTGAAAAATTTTTTATAAAAGCACTTGAAAAGTATACTGTAATGGTGTATATTCAATTCATAGTGAATCAGTAAGGATTAAAATTCTCTATTCCTGATCAAAATAACATACCGGGAAACACATAGAAAAACAATCGACGAAAGGAAAGGTGCATATTAATGGCACGCTTTGTTTACGCGGACAATGCCGCAACCACACCGGTTTCCCCCTCGGTTTTCGAGGCGATGAAGCCGTTTTATATGGATATTTACGGAAACCCTTCCAGCCTGTACTCTGTGGGGCGCGAGGCCAAAAAGCATCTGGAACTGGCGCGTGCAGACGTGGCCGCCTGCCTCGGCGCGGAACCAAGTGAGGTGTTCTTTACCTCCGGCGGCAGCGAGGCGGACAACTGGGCGATCAAGGGTACGGCCCATCAGCTGGCAAAGAAGGGGAAAAAGCACCTCATCACTTCTAAATTTGAGCATCATGCAGTGCTGCACACCTGTGCCGCCCTGGAAAAGGAGGGGTTCTCCGTCACCTATCTGGACGTGCATGAGGACGGCCTTGTCCGGCCGGAAGAGGTGGAGGCCGCTATCCGCGATGATACGGCCCTGGTGACGATCATGTACGCAAACAATGAGATCGGCACCATCCAGCCTATCCCAGAGATCGGCGCTATTTGTAAGAAGCATGGCGTATTGTTCCACACCGACGCCGTGCAGGCGGTCGGCAACGTGCCGATCGACATCAGGGAGCAAAACATCGACCTGCTCTCCCTGTCTGCTCACAAATTTCATGGCCCGAAGGGGGTGGGCGCGCTCATCGCCCGCAAGGGTGTGCAGCTTCCCAACCTGATCGACGGCGGCGCACAGGAGCGTGGACGGCGCGCAGGCACCGAAAATGTGGCTGGAATCATTGGCTTGTCTACTGCTCTCAAAGAGGCCTGCGCCACGATAGACGAACGCGCCGCACGATTGACCGCAATGCGGGACAGGCTGATCGACGGCGCGCTGCAAATTGAGCGTTCACGCCTGAACGGCGACCGTGTGAAACGCCTGCCCGGCAACATCAATCTGTGTTTCGAGGGCATCGAGGGCGAATCCCTCCTGCTCCTCCTCGATTTGAACGGCGTATGCGGATCATCCGGTTCCGCCTGTACCTCCGGTTCACTCGACCCCAGCCATGTGCTGCTCGCGATCGGCTTGCCGCATGAAATTGCACACGGCTCCCTGCGCCTCTCCTTCAGTGATCAGAACACGGAGGAGGATGTGGACTATATTCTGGAAATCCTGCCCGGCATTGTAGAGCGCCTGCGCGCGATGAGCCCGCTGTGGGAGGAAATCATCACCGGAAAGAAAACGTATGAAATCAATTAGGAAAAGAGGTTGTTCTTTATGGCATACAGTGAAAAAGTGATGGATCATTTTGCAAATCCGCGCAATGTCGGCGAGATGGAAGACCCCAGCGGCGTCGGCGAGGTTGGAAATTCCCGCTGCGGCGACATCATGCGCATGTATATTAAGGTAGAGGGCGACGTGATCACCGACGTCAAATTCAAGACTTTCGGCTGTGGCGCGGCAATTGCAACCAGTTCCATGGCGACGGAACTCATCAAGGGAAAGAAAATTCAAGATGCGCTCCAATTGACAAATAAAGCTGTGATGGAGGCGTTGGACGGCCTGCCACCGGTCAAAGTCCACTGTTCCGTTTTGGCGGAACAGGCCATCAAGGCCGCAGTTGCGGACTACTATAAACGCCAGGGGATCGATCCTACGCCCATGGTGGGCGAGATTCCGGAGTGCGAGGAATGCGCTTGCGGAATGCATGAATAAGCGATTGAACAAAGAAGCCGGACTGCTCGCTCTGTAAAAAGCGAACAGTCCGGCTTTTTGATTGTATCACCACGGATCGTATATTTACGCTCCCTGTGGGATCTCCAGCGCAGAAATCTTCTGCTCAATATAGGCAGGCACATCGTCAAAGGGGATCCCCAGTGCGACGGAAAGCTCCTCATGCAGCAATTCTTCCGCACGTTTGCGGTATTGCTGGTCGGTTTTCCCGGGCTTTTTGCCATTCTGCACCTGATTCTTGCTCTTTAAAAATATCGTTTTGATCAGACGGACAAGATCCTCACATTCATGCGTCTGCAGGGATGCACGGTAATGATCCGCCAGCATCCGCGGGTCCCGGCATTCGTAAGCGTCCTCTGTGATCTCCGGAATCTTTTCGATCAGTTCGTCCGCTTCCTGCCTGGTCATAACCGGGCGCATAAATACCCCTGTGTCCACCGGGGTATAAATCGTACTGGCGCTTCGAACCGGAACCAACTTATAATAGAGCTTTTTTGCATCTACACCGGGAAGATTTTCCGGCGTGCCGACCTCCGCCACACGGCAGATTCCTGTATTCCCATAAACAATCAGATCGTCCTTCTGAAACATTTTCTCGCCCTCCAAACTCACAAATCACCAACGTGTCTTCTCCAACGCCGGCAAATGAGCAACATTGCATCCGTACCCGCGGGCATCCGGGATTCCCGCATGCCCATCCGCCCCATGCATTCATCATTTGCCAAAACAAAGCAGCATGCACTCTGCCAACCGGATTTACGTTCGCCAGAACTACACGCTGTGTTCTTATTTTAGCACAAATTTGGATGAAAATGTAAGAAGAATTTCTGAATTGTTAGAAATTCCCGTATTTATTTACGACGGCATGTCCGCATCAGGGCCCCGTTGACCTGTCCAATGGCATTTGCCAGTGCGTAAAAGTCCGTTGTCCGCCCCATCGTTTGGAGCAACGCTTCCGTCTGGAAGGTACAATTTTGAATTTTCTGAATTGTCAAAATCACACTGCGCATTGCATCCAGCTGTGCAAGCAATTGCCGGGTATTCATCACATGTTCCTCCTTTCTCTTCATTCTATTCAGGAGGGTTGGCGTGCGTGTCGATACAGTGGCATTCAGATTCTGAAAAACATGCGGGTTTGCCGCAGAAAACCTGCGTCCCAGTAAAATTTGCCCCCCATTTCCAAATGTATTTTGCCAATTTAACAACATTGTCTCTTTATGAGATATTGCTTCTGAAGTAAAATATGATATACTGATGGCAAAGAAATGGGGGGTTGGTCGCAATGAAACGTCAACATCGCAATCAAAAAATCCATCGGGAACTAAAGCTAATCAATCAAAATCTCAATTCCATTATCCAAAACCAGAATGAGATTTATCTCAAGCTGGAAGAACTGTGTTGCGCTGTGAAGGCTTCCTCCTCCGGCAGCAATATGGAGGTTGGGGACAACCGTACCTGACAATTCAAAGCAGGGGGGCTATGCATCACATCGGATGATGCATAGCCCCCCTGCTTTTCTTTTAAAACGATTCCGTGATTTGCCGGCACTCCATGTAAAAGCGCTTGTCCCATGCATGCCCCATGGAAAACGTCTTGCGCGGCAGCGCACCATCGAGGACGACCGTCTTAAAAAGCTCCTCCTTCGGCATCGCTTCCAAAAGGAACCCGACGTTGCCCTTCTGGGCGGAGAGCTCCTCCACCACTTCCTCACCGTGGATATAGTCGATCCGTCCGCCGTTTTCTGCAACATAGGCGTCCAAAAATTGCTGTAAGGTGCCGACCGGAAGGTTGGAAGCCGCCTGTGCAAAGCACAGTTCCGTCCTCTCTTTCCCCTTGCACACGGTCACACACTGGCCGCCCTGACCGTTGCACTGTGCCCGCAATGCAGCCATCAGCTTTTCTTCGTCCACATCGAACACGACGCGGTGGATCGGCTCAAACGCCAGTGACTCGTCGTGCAGATTGACCACCTCCACAAGCGCGTAACGCGCGGGATGGATGCGTGCCTCTTCCGGTGAGAGGGTCTTTTTCAAATTTTCATAGCAGGTCTTGGCGGTGGCCAGGGAATGGTTGCCGTCGCCCACCGCAAAGAGGAGCGGCGCTTTTCCCGTCAGCCCATACCGCGCATTAAAAGCCTCCTGATCCGCCAGCTCATCCAGTGCCGTGAGGATGCGGCGCGCCTCCGCATCGTCGCAGAGAATGCCCTCTAGAGAACCGCTGTCCTGCATCAGGTCAAATGAATACACCTGCTCCAGCTCCGCGATACGGTCCTCCACCGGCTCAATGACGGTTTTCATCGGGTCGTCGATCAGCAGCATGATGTGCGGGGACTCCAAAGCTGCGTTCTCGCGCACCTTTACACGCGGCGGGATACGTTCCAAAACCGTCCCCTCCGTGGCCCGGATCAGAGATTGGGAACCCTTTGTAAAATCGTACTGCTCCAGATCCACCACGCCCATCAGGCCGCGGCGCAGTTTGCCGTCGCGGAGCGTTCTGCGCACATAGATAAAATTATCCACCGTGCGGAACAACCCGTCCGCCATGTAGCGGTCCATCGCCTGATTGACCGCCGCGATGCGCTGCTCCACGTCCGGTTCCTCCAGATAGAGCTCCGGGACGATCATGCGCAGGGTAGAGGGGTCTTCCCCTACAAACGTTTCCACTTCCTGCCAATAATCGGGCTGAGAGGTGTACTGGTCACATGCGACCACGCTCCATTTTGTAAGGTCTGCCTCGGCGGGCAGCAGGACATTTGCCGGATAGAATCCCAAACTGTTCATAACCCAATCTCCCTCATCTCGGATTTCCCGCGCAGCGGCGGGCGCATTGCCGGAAAGGTACTCCCTTCCGGATTTACAACAGGCATATTGTATCGCTTTCCGTCGAAAAAGGCAAGATATTTGCTGTAGAGCTGCCATATTGCGCGGAAAGGAAAAAACGTCTATAATGAAGGCATCTTGACGAAATCGGGTGAATAAAGATGTACATTGCAGATTTACATATCCACTCCAAATACTCCCGGGCGACCAGTAGGGAATGCGTGCCGGAGCATCTGGAGCTTTGGGCGCGCCGCAAGGGGATCGACCTGCTTGGCACGGGCGATTTTACCCATCCCGCCTGGCGCGAAGAGCTCAGAGAAAAGCTGGTCCCAGCGGAGGAAGGGCTCTATACCCTGCGGGAAGACTACCGCCTGCACGATTCCTATACCAGCGAAACCCGGCGGCCGCGCTTTGTGGTAACCGGCGAAATCAGTTCGATTTACAAAAAGAATGGAAAAGTCCGCAAGGTGCACAACCTGATTTTGCTCCCCGAGTTGGACGCGGCGGAAACGCTCTCCCAGCGCCTGGAGGCCATCGGCAACATCCATTCCGACGGCCGACCTATCCTGGGCCTGGACAGCCATGACCTGCTGGAAATCACGCTGGAGGCCTGCCCGGAGGCGGTGTTCATTCCGGCGCACATCTGGACGCCGCACTTTTCGCTCTTCGGTGCGTTCTCCGGATTCGATACGATCGAGGAATGCTTTGAGGACCTCACGCCGCACATCCACGCGCTGGAAACCGGTCTTTCCTCCGACCCGCCGATGAACTGGCGGCTCTCCGCGCTCGACAGATACCATCTGGTCTCCAACTCAGATGCGCACTCCCCCGCAAAACTGGGGCGTGAGGCCAACCTGCTGGATATTTCGCTCTCCTACCCCGCCCTGTCGCACGCCCTGCAGACCGGCGAAGGTCTGGCGGGCACCATCGAGTTTTTCCCCGAAGAGGGAAAATATCACTACGACGGCCACCGGAACTGCAATCTCTGCCTGAGCCCGGCAGAAGCAGAACAGTACGGCGGCAAATGCCCCGTCTGCGGCCGCAAACTGACCATCGGCGTCCAGCACCGCGTGGAGCAGCTCGCGGACCGGGAGGATGGCGCCCGCGCACCTACGGCCAATCCGTTTGAAAGCCTCGCCCCCCTGCCGGAGGTAATCGCAGGTTCCACTGGTCTTCCCGCCGCAGGCGTCAAGGTCGCGGCCCAGTATACATCCATGCTGCAACAGCTCGGTCCGGAATTCTCCATCCTGCGGGAAATCGCCCCAGAGGATATTGAGCGCGTTGCGGGTCCCTGCGTTGCGGAGGGCATCCGCCGTTTGCGCGCCGGAAAGGTGGAGCGCTCCCCCGGCTATGACGGCGCTTATGGGACGGTGCGCCTTCTGCGCCCCGACGAAATCGACGCGCTAAACGGACAGATCCGTTTCTTTCCCGGGCAAGCGCCCGAAAAGAAAAAAGCTGCGGCGAAACCCCGAAAACGCGCCGCCGCGGAACCGGAGGCCGCCTCCATCCAAGCTGCGCCGGACGTTCCCGCCGGACCGCTCGACGGGCTGAATGAGGA